>NZ_CALXGI010000010.1 GCF_944387805.1 uncultured Pseudoflavonifractor sp.
GACGGCGAGAGCGTGGTGCTCAAGGGCACCGTGGGGGAGCAGTGGGTCACCAAGATTGACAAGGTCATCGAGACCTACACCAAGGCCGACGGCACTGCCCTCACGGCAGAGGATTTCACCAGCCGCAAGGATACCTTCATCGACCTGAAAACCAAGGCCGAACCGGACACCAACTTCGCCTGCTTTGTCCCGGTTGATGTGCGCCTCACTGTGAACACCGCCTGGGGCGATGTGCTCCATGTGAACGACCCCGCCTCCGAGCACGGATACGGCGACTACCTGATCTGCCCCAACAAGGACGGCGCGCCCGACTTCTCCGATGTCTGGGTGGTCAACGGCCGGCAGTTTGTGACAAACTATGATACCAGCCGGGCCCCCGTGGTGGGCAGCGTGGCCGCCGTTGAGAAGTACGGCAACCTGGACCTGGATATCAAACCCGCAGCCCTCTATGCCGCCGGCCTGGAGCTGGGCGATGTGCTGGATGTGACGGTTAACGGAGTGAGTCTGGAGATCCCCTTCTGCACCGCGTACAGCGACGTCAACACCGGCGAAAACGTGGTGCGGGACAACCAGGAGAGCGACATCCTGGTTATCGCCATCAACATGGGCGACTTCGCCGGCACTTACGGCGTGGAGGAGGGCGACGTGGTCTCCTTCACGCTGGCCGAGAAGGCCGGCTACCTGGGCCAGTACCAGGCCCATCAGCTCCAGCGCACCAATGAGCGGAGCGACTACGCCTCTGACGAGGTGTTTGCCAACTTCCGCCCCATTGTTTTGGGGAACATCGCCGAGGGCGTTCTCTACCGTACCAGCAGCCCCGTGAACCCTGAGATCGGCCGCGCCTCCTATGCCGACGATCTGCTTGAGAAGGCCGGCGTCAAGACCGTTGTCAATCTGGCCGACAGTGACGAGGCCATCCAGGGCTACTTTGCCGCCGAGGGCTTTGACTCCCCTTACTACAAGAGCCTGTATGAGGCGGGCAATGTGATTGCCCTCAACATGGGCGTGGATTACAAGTCCCAGGATTTCCAGAGCAAGCTCAAGACCGGCCTGGAGTTCATCATCGCCCACGAGGGGCCCTATGCCATCCACTGCAACGAGGGCAAGGATCGGGCAGGCTTCACTGCCATCCTGCTGGAAGCCCTGATGGGCGCCTCTCAGGATGAGATTGTGGCCGACTACATGGTCTCCTATGAGAACTACTACCATGTGGAGAAGGGCTCCGAGCAGTACAGCCTTATCTCCCAGGTGGCTGTGGGCATGCTCCGCGACCTGGCGGGTCTGGAGAAGGACGCCGACCTCTCTGAGATAGATCTGCAGAAGGCCGCAGAGAGCTATCTGACCGGCATCGGCCTTACCGCCGACCAGATCTCCGCCCTCACCGCACGGCTGTCCACCCCGATTGCCGGCTGAGCCTGCGCCGGCCCGGCTGCATAAAAAATACCGGCCCCCGGAGACCATTGCAGGTTCTCCGGGGGCTGGTATTTTGCTGCTGGTGCTTCCAAAGCGGCACAGCCGAGAGGGACGGAGCGGGGCGCGCCCGGATGGTCAGAGCACCTGGCCCAACAGGCCGTCTCCATAGAGCGCTGTAATTTTTACATCTCGGATTACATTATGTAATGCCTCTCCCCGGGCCATAACCTCCACATAGTTGGGGGCGTGACCGCGCCAGAGGCCGTCCTTCTCCTCCTCAAAGAGGACGGGGAGGGAGACGCCCACCCACTGCTCCAGATAGGCGGCCTTAAGCCGGGCGGCCAACTGGCCCGCCCGGGCGGCCCGATCCTCCTTGACGGCATTGGATACCTGGCCGTCCATCCTGGCCGCCGGGGTGCCGGTGCGGCGGGAGTAGGGGAAGATGTGCATGGCGGAGAAGGCGCATTTTTCCACAAATTCCAGGGTGGATGTGAATTCCTCCTCGGTCTCACCGGGGAAGCCCACAATCAAATCCGTGGTGATGGCGGGGCGATCAAAGAATCCTCGGAGTAATGTAACGCTCTGATAATACCGTGCGGTATCGTATTTCCGGTTCATCCGCTTGAGAACCGTGTCGCAGCCACTCTGCATGGACAGGTGGAAATGGGGACACAGATTGGGCAGAGCGGCGGCGCGGCGGCAGAAATCCTCCGTGATGGTGCGGGGCTCCAGGCTGCCCAGCCGCACCCGCAGCTCGGGTACAGCGCGGCAGATGCCCTCCACCAGGTCGATGAGGCTGGTGCCGTCCTTGAAGTCATGGCCCCAGGAGGAGATCTCAATGCCGGTGAGGACAATCTCCCGATAGCCGTCCCGTGCCAGCTTCTCCGCCTGCTCCACGGCGGCGGAGAGGGGCAGAGAACGCACCGGTCCCCGGGCGTAGGGGATGATACAGTAGGTGCAGAAGTTGACGCAGCCGTCCTCCACCTTGAGCATGGCCCGGGTGCGGCCCTCCAGGCCGCCGGCGGGCAGCTGCTCAAAGCTGCGGTGGGTCATGATGTTGTCCACCAGCATCTCGGGGACCAGCTCCGCCTCTGCCCTGACCAGGCCGGAGAGCCGCTCCACCTCGTTGAGAAAGCCCAGCCGGTCGCCGGTGCCGGAGACCAGATCCACCCCCAGAGCGGCCACGTCGTCGGGCGCGGTCTGGGCGTAGCACCCGCAGACCGCCACCACCGCCGCCGGATTGCGCTTTTTGGCCCGGCGGATGGCGTTGCGGGACTTCCGGTCGCTCACCGCGGTGACGGTACAGGTATTGATGATGTAGGCGTCGGCCTCGTCCTCGAAGGAGACCAGAGTGTGGCCCCGGCGGAGCAGCTCAGCCTCCAGAGCCTGGGTCTCGTACTGGTTGACCTTGCAGCCAAGGGTGTAAATTGCATATCGCATGGTTATCCCTCTCAAGATTCCGGCTCTCCGGCCTTTCTAACTCTGGTGCAAACGGCGAAAATATCGGAGAAACGGAATTTATGTTTGTAATTTTCGGGGGTGGTGCTATAATGGTAGCGGATTCCGTAAGCAGAATCTGCCGTTCAGACTATTTTATCAGTCCGGCGGCGGATTGTACAGACCAAAAGCACAGGAGGCAAAAATACCATGCAGACCTTTTTTGTTTCGCTCACTTCCATCTCTGATGTAAAGAAGTTCGTGGACGCGGCTACCCGCTGCGCCGCTGAGATTGACGTGCTGTCCGGCCGCTATGTGATCAACGCCAAGTCCATCATGGGCCTGTTCTCCCTGGATCTGGCCAAGCCCGTGAAGGTGGAGTTCCACGGCACTGACGCCGGGAGCGAGGCCTTCCGCAAGGACATCGCCGCACTCATCGCGGAGGACGGGGAGTAATCCCCAGCCTCCGGAGCCGCTCCGCGCTCTGCTTCCGCAGGGATGCCGGAGCCGACCGGGCGGAGCCCCCAACATGGGGACTCCGCTTTTTGATAACAATAACAGAGGAGGCGGAGGAATGGCCTACAACTTTTTCGCCTATATCGCCCGGATGAAATATATCAGCCGGTGGGGGCTCATGCGCAATGCGGTGCAGGAGAACATCCAGGAGCACTCCCACATGGTGGCGGTGCTCGCCCATACGCTAGCGGTCATCCGCCGGGACGTGCTGGGCGTGGACTGCGATCCGGGCGCTGCCGCCGTGGCGGCCCTGTACCACGACGCGCCTGAGATTTTTACCGGAGACCTTCCCACCCCTGTGAAGTACTACAACCCCGAGATCCGGGACGCCTATAAAGCAGTGGAGGCGGTGTCGGCGGACAAGCTGCTGTCCATGTTGCCGCCTGAGCTGCGCCCCGCCTACGCCCCCTGGCTGAGGGAGGACTACGACCCGTCCCTCCATGGGCTGGTAAAGGCGGCGGATAAGCTCTCCGCCCACATCAAGTGCGTGGAAGAGGTCAAGGCAGGCAACAATGAGTTCCGCCAGGCCGCCGGGCAGACACTGGAGGCCGTGGAGGCCATGGGCTTGCCGGAGGTGGACTATTTTATTGAGCATTTCCTGCCCGCGTTCGGGCTTACACTGGATGAACTGCAATAATTGAGAGAGGTTGTGAAGCAAATGCGAGCCATCGTCACCGTCATCGGCAAGGACCAGGTGGGTATCATCGCCTCGGTCTGCGCTCTGCTCTCCGAGCACAACGTCAATGTTCTGGACATCAGCCAGACCATTCTCCAGGGGTACTTCACCATGATCATGCTGGTGGACGCCTCCCAGACCACTGTCCCCTTCGCCCAGCTGGTCACGAACCTGGAGCAGGCCGGCAAGGAGAAGGGTGTGGTCATCCACGCCCAGCGGGAAGAGATCTTCAACGCCATGCATACCATTTGAGGTGCCCGCCATGCTGAATCAACACGACATTCTGTCCACCATCAACATGATCAACCAGCAGCACCTGGATATCCGTACCATCACCATGGGTATCTCCCTGCTGGACTGTGCCGACCCCGACCCCAGGGCCGCCTGCCGGAAGATTTATGACAAGATCACCCGCCGGGCGGAGAAGCTGGTGTCCACCGGCGAGGACATCGAGCGGGAGTTCGGCATTCCCATCGTCAACAAGCGCATCTCGGTGACCCCCATGGCCCTGGTGGCGGGCGCCTCCGAGACCGAGGACTTCGTCCCCTTCGCCAAGGCCATGGACGACGCGGCCAAGGCGGTGGGCGTCAACTTCATCGGCGGCTTCTCTGCCCTGGTGCAGAAGGGCGCCACCTCGGGCGACCGGCGGCTCATCGCCTCCATCCCCGAGGCCCTGGCCACCACCGACTTCGTCTGCTCTTCCGTCAACGTGGGCTCCACCAAGGCGGGCATCAATATGGACGCGGTGGCCGAGATGGGCCGCATCATCAAGGCTACGGCGGAGCGTACCGCCGACCGGGGCGGCTTCGGCTGCGCCAAGCTGGTGGTGTTCTGCAACGCGGTGGAGGACAACCCCTTCATGGCCGGCGCCTTCCACGGCGTGGGCGAGGGTGACTGCGTCATCAACGTGGGCGTGTCCGGCCCCGGCGTGGTCTACCACGCCCTCCAGGACGTGAAGGGCCAGCCCTTCGATGTGGTGGCCGAGACCATCAAGAAGACCGCCTTCCGCATCACCCGTATGGGCCAGCTGGTGGCCCAGGAGGCCAGCCGCCGGCTGGACGTGCCCTTCGGCATCGTGGACCTGTCCCTGGCCCCCACCCCCGCCATCGGCGACTCTGTGGCCCGCATCCTGGAGGAGATGGGCCTGGAGGTCTGCGGCACCCACGGCACCACCGCCGCCCTGGCGCTCCTCAACGACGCCGTCAAGAAGGGCGGCGTTATGGCCTCCTCCCATGTGGGCGGCCTGAGCGGCGCCTTTATCCCCGTCAGCGAGGATGAGGGCATGATCGCCGCCGCCGCCTCCGGCGCCCTCCACCTGGACAAGCTGGAGGCTATGACCTGTGTCTGTTCCGTGGGCCTGGACATGATCGCCGTCCCCGGCGACACCAGCGCCGAGACCATCTCCGCCATCATCGCCGACGAGGCCGCCATCGGCATGGTCAATTCCAAGACCACCGCTGTGCGCATCATCCCCGGCCCCGACACCAAGGTGGGCGACACTGTGGAGTTCGGCGGTCTGCTGGGCTCCGCGCCGGTGATGCCGGTGCACCCCTTCGGCTCGGAGAAGTTCGTCCAGCGCGGCGGCCGGATTCCGGCTCCCATGCAGAGCCTGAAGAACTGAGACGGCCGCCGCGGGGCCCCATCAAGGATGGGGCGGTGCTTGCGCCGTACAAGCGTTTTCCCCGGAGGGGAAAACCTTGGCGCAGGCGGAATTCACTTCCGCCGAGCATGTGAAATGAATTCAGGGTTCCCGGCCGGGCAAGCCCGGCAGGGATGGCCGTATCCCGGCCCCCATGCAGAGCCTGAAGAACTGAAGAAACAACCCGCTCTAACGGGATGCACTCCGGCGCGGCGCTGAAAATGCTCCGCGCCGGAGTGCTATTTTCAGCTCATTTTCCTCTAGGAAAATGAGCCGGTTTGGTGTATACTTTTGCCACTGGGAAATCCCATGTGATACTGATGAGGAGGCTGTTTGATATGCCCAAGGTTGACGCATCCAACGCGCTGAGTTTCCTGCCCGAAAACTGGCTGACTGGCCGGGAGGCCGCTCTGGCCGAGGCCCATGCCATGCTCCAGGAGGGCCGTGGCCCCGGCTCCGATTTCCTGGGCTGGGTCCACCTGCCCGAGAACTACGACAAGGAGGAGTACGCCCGCATCAAGGCCGCCGCGGCCAAGATCCGCTCCGACTCCCAGGCCCTGGTGGTCATCGGCATCGGCGGTTCCTATCTGGGCGCCCGCGCCGTCATCGAGCTGCTGGCCTCTCCCAACTATAACCTGTGCAAGAAGGACGGCCCCGAAATCTACTTCGTGGGCAACGGCCTGTCCACCGACGCCATGCTGGAAGTGATGGAGCAGCTCAAGGGCAAGGACTGGTCCATCAACGTCATCTCCAAGTCCGGCACCACCACCGAGCCCGCCGTGGCTTTCCGCATCTTCAAGGCTCTGCTGGAGGAGAAGTACGGTAAGGAGGGCGCCAAGGGCCGCATTTACGCCACTACTGACGCCCACAAGGGCGCCCTGAAGGGCCTGGCCGACGCCGAGGGCTATGAAGAGTTTGTGGTGCCCGACAACGTAGGCGGCCGTTACTCCGTTCTCACTGCCGTGGGCCTGCTGCCCATTGCTGTGGCCGGTATCGATATCGACGCCATGATGGGCGGCGCGCACAAGGCCATGGAGGTCATGGCCAAGCCCGGCCTGGACAATCCCGCCTGGCAGTACGCCGCCGCCCGCAACAGCCTGTATGCCGGCGGCAAGAAGATTGAGCTGCTGGCCTGCTATGAGCCCTCCTTCCGCTTCTTTGCCGAGTGGTGGAAGCAGCTCTACGGTGAGAGCGAGGGCAAGGAGGGCAAGGGTATCTTCCCCGCCAGCGTGGAGTTCACCGCTGATCTGCACTCCATGGGCCAGTATATCCAGGAGGGCGAGCGCCACCTGTTTGAGACCGTAGTCCGCTTTGCTGAGTGCGACGGTGAGATCACCATCCCCAACGATCCCGATAACGTGGACGGCCTGAACTTCCTCTCCGGCAAGCCCCTGTCCTTTGTGGCCGAGAAGGCCTTCCAGGGCGTGGTGCTGGCTCATGTGGACGGCGGCGTGCCCAACCTGTCCGTCACTGTGCCCAAGCGCACCCCCCGGGCTGTGGGCCAGCTGATCTACTTCTTCGAGTACGCCTGCGGCCTGTCCGGCCATCTGCTGAAGGTCAACCCCTTCAACCAGCCCGGCGTGGAGGCCTACAAGAAGAATATGTTCGCCCTGCTGGGCAAGCCCGGCTATGAGGACCGCAAGGCCGAGCTGGAGGCCCGTCTGAACGGCTGAGCCGCATTCGGCCTTGCGAGCGCCGCGGATGCGGCGTCCCAAGCGTTTTGCGGGGCAAAACCTTGATGCGAGGGCGGATTCACTCCGCCCCGCAGATGGAGGAAACGGGGTCCCCGCGGAATCGGGGATTCCGCGGGGCCGAGCTGGAGGCCCGCCTGAATAAGGGTTAAAAGGAAAGAATTGTGTCCAAAATGATACTGCCCGGACGGATTTTGCTCCGTCCGGGCAGTATTGGTTAAGCATGCCAATGGGGCCCCCTGGAAACATGAAATTTTAGTGAACTTGTGCAAAGCAGTTGCAATCTGAGCGGATAAATGGTAACATAGAGACACAAGGCCGGAGGTGTTCCGGCGTATAATGTAAGGAGTGATTAATATGGTGAGAGTGATCATGGGTGTCAAGGGCACCGGCAAGACCAAGCAGATGATCGAGCTCATTAACTCTGCCGTGCATAGCGAGAACGGAAACGTGGTCTGCATTGAGCGCGGCCCCAAGCTGACCTACGATATTCACTATAAGATCCGCCTGGTGGAGGCGTCCCACTACGAGATGAAGTCCTTTGAGTTCATGAAGGGATTCATCAGCGGCCTCTATGCCGGCGACTACGATATTACCCACATCTTCATCGACAGCCTGACCAAGATCGTTCCCTCCGAGCCCGGCGACGCCGCTGTGGAGGACTTCCTGGACTGGCTCAACACCTTCGGGGAGAAGAACAACATCAAGTTCACCGTCACCATCAGTGCCGACGCCAGCCTGGCGACCGAGGGCGTGAAGAAATACTTCTAAGCGTACGCAGGCGCAAGCCCCCGGAGGGGAATCCCCTCCGGGGGCTTTTCCGCGGCCGTGGACCGGTTCGGACACGGCGGTGGCATTATGAAGAGGAAAGAAGGCGCGGAGTGTGCAGCGTGATCTGACCTGCGGGCCGGTAACCCGGTCCATGCTGCCCTTTGCACTGCCCATGATCCTGGGCAATTTGCTCCAACAGCTCTATAACGTAGCGGACACTCTGATTGTAGGCCGCTGTCTGGGACCGGACGCCCTGGCGGCGGTAGGGTCCTCTTACTCCCTGATGACCTTTCTCACCTCCATTTTGCTGGGGCTGTGCATGGGCAGCGGCGTATATTTCTCCATTCTCTTCGGCAGCCGCGAGGAGGAGAAGCTGCGGGAGAGTATTTTTGTGTCCTTTGTGGTTATCGCTGCCGCCGCTGCCCTGCTCAACGTGGCAGTAATGTCTCTGACAGATCCCATTCTCCACGCGCTGCAAATTCAGGCGCAGATATACAGCATGACCCGGGCCTATGTGCGGGTGATCTTTTTGGGTATCCCCTTTACCTTTCTCTACAATTACTTTGCCACCCTGCTTCGGGCCATCGGCAATTCCGTGGTGCCGCTGGTATTTCTTGGGGTGAGCGCAGTGCTGAACATTGTGCTGGACCTGGTGTTTGTGCTGGTGCTGGACCGGGGAGTGGCCGGAGCGGCGGAGGCCACAGTGATCTCCCAGGCTGTCTCGGCAGCCTGTATCGCCCTGTACGCCTTCCGCAAGGCTCCTCAACTCTGCCCCCGTCGGGCTGAAATGAGGCTGCGGCGGCAGACCGTGGGCAAGATTTTCTCCTACTCCTTTCTCACCTGTGTCCAGCAGTCGGTGATGAATTTTGGCATCCTGATGATTCAGGGCCTGGTTAACAGCTTTGGTGTGGATGTGATGGCCGCCTTTGCCGCGGCGGTAAAGATTGACTCTTTTGCCTACATGCCGGTTCAGGACTTTGGAAACGCCTTTTCCACCTTTATCGCCCAGAACTACGGCGCGGGTAAGGCGGAGCGCATCCGGGCGGGCATCCGCTCCGCCGTCCGAACCGCGCTGGCCTTCTGTGTGGTCATTTCCGTGCTGGTGTTTGCCTTTGCCGCACCCCTGATGACCATCTTTGTGGCGCCGGAGGAGACCGGTATCATCGCTATCGGCGCGGAGTACCTGCGTATTGAAGGGGCCTGCTACTGCGGCATCGGCTGTCTCTTCCTGCTCTACGGCCTCTACCGGGCACTGGGACGCCCCGGCATGTCGGTGGTGCTCACGGTGGTCTCTCTGGGGACCCGGGTGGCTCTGGCCTACCTGCTGGCCCCCATCCCCGCCATCGGCCTGCCCGGTATCTGGTGGGCCATCCCCATCGGCTGGGTGCTGGCTGACGGGATAGGGCTTGTGTTCTACCTGTTTAGAGAGAAAAGGCGGCTGGCAGAGATGAAACAGATGACGGCAGCCTGACAGAATAGAAAAAGCCCGGTCCAGATACAGGACCGGGTCTTTTTACAGATACAGATAAGGCGGAGATCAGAAGGCAGAACGGCGGTTATCGTTGATGACGGCGTCAATGTAGGCCTCCAGCGGGGTAGGCATAGCGGCGCGGATCTGCTCATAGAGGCGGGTCATGTTGGAGTCGCCGGGCTCGCCGAAAGGAACGGGGGACAGCCCGGAGCCGGGGATGATCTGGCAGACTACGTCCTCGGTCTCTTCGTCCAACAGGAGGAAAATGGTGCCTCCCTTGTAGTCGGCCTGGAAGGACTTTTCGGCGTCGACATCCTCGAACCAGCGGTAGCTCTCCGGGGTGAGCCGGCTCCAGGAGAGGGCGCCGTCCTTGGTCAGAGCGGAGATGGTGGAGAAGAACTTGTTGGAAGCCACATTTTCACTATGGGTCATCGTTCCATTGCTCCTTTCATCGGGGCAGCGGCCCCGGCAGAATCACCATTACACCAAACAGTATAACATAAAAATCTGGCGCTTTCTATAAAACATTTGCCCACTTGCAGGGAAAGCGGTGGCGGGGACAGGTGAGGATCGAACTCACCGGGGCGGGACCGCCGCCCCCAGCGGTTTTGAAGACCGCGGGGCTCACCAGATACCCTTCTGCCCCCATGGTGCCGCCAAATATAAATTATATCACAGATTGTCCCTCCGGAGAACCCTGTAATTTCCCGCCCGGCGGGTGAGCCCCTCCTGATCCCAGTGCTCCAGCAGGAGCAGGGCGTATTTCCGGCCGACGCCCGCCCTGTCCCGAAACCGGGCCAGAGTGAGGGTTGGGGCGTCCTGAAACAGCTCCAGCAGCAGGGCACGGGCCCGGCTTAGGGGGCAGCGGTGGATACGGCGGCCCGCCCCCAGAGGCACCAGAATTCCCTGACGGGTCATGGCGGCCATGACCTGACGGCAGGCGGAGGCGTCTGGGCCAAAAGCGTCCTCCACAGCGGCGTCCTCCGGGGCCTCCAGTCCGGCCCGGCGGTACAGGACCTCCAGCCTGTCCCGGATTTTGGCCAGCTCAGGGGTATATCTGGGCCGGAACCCGGGGCGGAACACCATGCCATCCCGCCGGCGGAGCGTGCCCAATTTCTCCAACTCAGCAGACAGAGCTTCAGACAGCCCGCTGTGGTCGGGGAGCAGCCGGGTACACAGGGCCTGCTCCGCCATGCCGGGATCCAGGGGCCGGGCGGCGTGCCAGCTGTCCAGCAGGGCTGCGGCCCGGCGCTCCAGCGCCTCCATAGCGGCGGCGGACAGCCAGAACGCTCCCAGGGGCAGGGCTTTCCCCGCCTGCTCCAGGCGGCGCAGCACCGTCTGTCCCTCGGTCTGGGAGAGCCCTGCGGCCATGGCCAGCTCCTCCAAAGACTGTGGGAAGGCGCGGCCCTCCAGCGCCGCCGCCATGCGGCGGAGAGGGTCGGGGGAGGCCAGAGCGGACAGCCGATCCGCCAGGCCGGGGTCCTTTTTCCTGTGGCGGGGGGACAGGTCCAGCAGCAGGCCGCCCCCCACGGTGGTCACCGGGGAGAAGAAGCGGACCACGAACCGGTCCCCCGCCCGGGCGGCCATGGGGGCGTCCAGCCTCAGTTGGGCAAAACAGGTCTGGCCGGGCAGCAGCTCTGCCCGGTCAAAGAACACGCACCGGCAGAGCAGGGCGGCGGCGCCGTGGTGGAGGTGGAGCCGGGCGCCGTGCTTTACCGAAAAAGGGGAATCCGCCAGCAGAGTCAGCTGCACATCCACCCGGTCGGTGAGACACATGGAGCCGGGGGCGGCCAGGGTGGCCCCCTTCCGGATAGCGCCGGCGTCCCCGGTCAGCAGCAGGGCGGCCCGGCTGCCCGCCTCCAAAATTTCAGCGTCCGCGCCGTGGCACTGGAGTTCCCGCACCCGCACCGACCCAGGTCCGGGGTACAGCGCCAGCACATCGCCGGTGGATACCTGGCCGGCGGACACAGTGCCCGCCGCCACCGTCCCCCGCCCACGGAGGGGAAAGAGCCGGTCCACCTCCAGCCGGAAGGGGAGGCCTGTCCGCCGCCTGCGGGGGGGCAGGGCGGCGATAGCTGCCCGCAGCGCATCCAGCCCCAGGCCGGTTCTGGCCGACACAGTGAGGATGGGCGCGCCCGCCAGAAAGGTGCCCGCCGTCAGGGCGGCGCAGTCCGCTTTTACCTGGGCCAAGCGGTTTTCGTCCGCCAAATCCGCCTTGGTGATGGCTACCATGCCCCGCTCCATGCCCAGCAGATCGCACAGGGCCAGATGCTCCCTGGTCTGGGGCATGATCCCCTCGTCGGCAGCCACAGCGAGAAGCACCCCGTCGGCCCCGGCCGCTCCGGCAAGCATGTTGCGGATGAACTTCTCATGGCCGGGCACGTCCACCAGGTCGGCTGTCCCGCCCCCCGGAAGAGGGAGCACCGCATAGCCCGGCTCGATGGTCAATCCCCGGCGCTTCTCCTCGGCAAGGGTGTCGGTGTCCGTGCCGGTGAGGGCCTTTACCAGAGCGGTCTTTCCGTGGTCCACATGGCCCGCCACCGCCAGAATCAGGCGGCTCACCGCTCTGACCTCCGCACCGACTCCGCCGCCCGGAGAATTTCTCTCTCATCCTCCGCCGACAGGGTACGCACGTCCAGGAGAAGGGCGCCGTGGTGGATGCGGCAGAGAATGGGCACCTCATGGCGCCGGAAGGCGGCCTCCAGCCCCTGAGGTACGCCGGGGCCGGCGGTAACGGCGGCGCAGAAGCCGGGCAGCGCCTCGTTGGGCATGGACCCGCCCCCCACCTGCCCGGTGCAGGGGAGGACAGACACGGTATAGTCCTCCCCCAGGGCCTCTCCCAGTCCGGCAGCCAGATCCCCGGCGCGAGCGCGCAGGTCCTCGGGCCGGGCATTCAGCATGGACAGCGCGGGCAGGGCCTCCCGGGCGCTCTCCGGGTCCCGGAGAAGGAGCAGAGTGGCCTCCAGGGCGGCCAGGGACAGCTTGTCGATGCGCACCACCCGGGCCAGCGGGTGGCGCTTCATGGCGTCGATGTACCGCTTTTTCCCCAGCACGATGCCAGCCTGGGGGCCGCCCAGCAGCTTGTCGCCGGAGAAGCACACCACGTCTGCCCCGTCGGCCAGAGCCACCGCCGCGCTGGGGGCGGGCAGGCTGGGCAGGAAGGCGGGGGAGAGGACACAGCTGCCCAGGTCGCAAAGTAGGGGCAGGCCGTGGGCCGCCGCCAGCCCGGAGAGCTGGGACAGGGGGGTGTCCTCAGTAAAACCCACAATCTGGTAATTGCTGGTGTGAACCTTCAGCAGGGCCAGAGCCTCACCAGAGAGGACGGCCCGCTCATAGTCGGACAGCCGGGTCTTGTTGGTGGTGCCCACCTCCCGGAGGACGGCTCCGCTTGCCGCCATAATTTCGGGCACCCGGAAGGCGCCGCCAATCTCCACCAGCTCGCCCCGGGATACCGCCACTCCTTTGCCCGCCGCCAGAGCGGAGAGCATGAGGAACACGGCGGCGGCATTGTTGTTCACCGCCATGGCCGCCTCCGCCCCGGTGAGAGAGCAGAGCAGGGACTCCACATGGCTGTGGCGGCTGCCCCGGCAGGCGTTGTCCAGGTCGTACTCCAGATTGGAGTAACCCTCCGCAACCGCCATGACCGCTTCCGCCGCCTGAGGAGCCAGAGGTGCCCGGCCCAGGTTGGTATGGAGCACCACGCCGGTGGCGTTGATGACCCGTTTCAGCCCCGGGCGGCTCATAGTCTGGGCCGCCGCGGCGATGTCCCCGGCCAGGGCGTCCACGGACGGCACCGCTGCCCCGGCCAGGACAGCCCGGCGGACTTCCTCCAGCTTGTCCCGGGCGGCCTGACGGACGAGGGCGTAGGGGACGCGCTCCCGCGCAGCAAGCAGAATGGGGTGGGACAGCAGCACGTCCATTTTGGGCAGGGCGCGGAGCGGATTTTCACACATGGACAGCACCTCCGGCAGGTGATTTTTACAGCTTGGATTTCTATATTATAATGGCTGCGGAATAAACCGTAAATCGGTTTATTCCCGCGGCGGAAGCCGCGCAATTCCATAAAAACGGCGCAAAGGAGCCGCTTTTATGAAATTCAGCCATTGTTGCAATGCGTATTTCCGCTGGTGCAAGGGTTTTGGATAATTTTATCCAAAATCTTTGCACCGGAACAAAGCTAAGTGGCCTTGAAAACTTTGGTTTCAAGGCTTTCGGCTTTGTTCCGTACGCATTATTATAGCACAGATGCATCTCCGGCGGGCCAGAATTTGTCCTCGTCCAGCAGGACGAGGGGGGAGGTGTTCAGGGCGGCGGCCAGGGCCAGAAGCTCAAAATCGGCCACCACCCGGCTGCCGGTCTCAATCCGGCTCACCGCCTTCTGCTCCAGGGCGAGACCGGCTATCTGGAGCCGGGCGGCCAGCTGCTCCTGGGACAGGCCCAGCTCCACCCGCAGCCGGCGGACCTGACGGCCGCAGAGGTTGGCCTTTCCTCGGTATCGGTACAGCTTCATTGTTATCCTCCAATATATCAAAAATGACTAAAGTTGAAAATAAAAAAAGTGGACAATTGAGTGAAAATGCAGTAAACTAAATTTGGAGTACCCCAAAACCTGGGAAAAAAGGAGGAACACCCATGAAGAAACTGGCAACTCTATTGGCAGTGCTTCTGCTTCTCTCCTGCGTGCCCGCCGCGGCGGCGGAGGAGACGGCGCTCACCGGAGTGGAGGCCTATCAGCAGTACGGCCCCTGGTACACCTGGACCCAGGAGCAGAAGGACAGTGCGGTGGCGGACTGGAGCGAGGAATTCTGGATCGACTACTGGGACGCCTATTTTATCCAGGTATACGCCGACGACGAACAGTACTACGCGGACCTGGACGCCTGGAATGAGGCCTTCTACGGGCCCATGCCCGAGGAGGACTGGGGAGACTGGAACGACTACCTGGGGGAGGAGAAGGCGCTGCTGGGCATGCCCTACCCCGACGGCATCAACGTGTCGGTCAACGGGGAATGGCTGACTCTGGACGGCGTACAGCCCTGGGCCATGGACGGCCGCACCATGGTGCCGGTGCGTCCCTTCCTGGAGGCACTGGGCGCCACGGTGGACTATGCCGGAACCGTAGTTACCGCCAAGCTGGCCAACGGGGATACCCTGGAGCTGACCCTGGGGAGCACCACCCTCACCAGAGTGTCCGGGGACAAGATTGACAAAATCGAGATGGACGTGCCCATGGTGGTCTTGGACAACCGGACCTACATCCCCGCCCGCTTTGCCGGCGAGGCGGTGGGCATGACGGTGGAGTGGGACGACTACTATCAGGCGGCCTATTTCACCGACTGGGACAGCATTGCGGCTCAAATCGATGAAAACTTCTCCATCCTCAACACCATTCTGGCTCTGGACGGGGACCGGTGGGACCCGGAGCAGACTTACCGGGTGAAGGAGATGGTGTCCGGTTCCATGACCCTCTACGGTGAGACGGAGGCGGAGAACGGCACCGCCGCCATGTCCCTGGCTGTGGACGGCCTGGTCCGGGGCGGTCAGGCGGATCTGGACATGAAGCTGGATCTGGACCTGGGAGAGCTGAAGGAACTGGTCACCGCCAGCATGCTGGAGGAGGATGCGGCGGCGCTGGACCTGCTGTCGAACTTTGAGATGGAGGTCCGGGGCGATCTGGGCCAGGGCACCCTCTACATGACCGGAAACAAGCTGGGGGATATCCCCGGCAGCACCGTGGGCAGCGGCGAGTGGCTGGCCCTGGACCTGGGTCAGTCCATTGACGTGGCCGCTCTGGTGGAGGCGCTGGAGGCGGCACAGTCGGAGCCCCTCACCGTGGGCGGCCTGCTCGCTGCCGGGCCGCGGGAGAACGGCACAGGATGGTATTGGGCGCCTCCCTGTACCCAGGTGCTGGACAAGGCGGAGAAGCTGGCCCTCTTCCTGGGCGACGACTGCTTCACCGTCTCCACCTCCGGCAGTACCACCACCTACACCCTGAAGGTGAATACCCTTGGATTGGCTGACAAGCTGTCTGCCTTGACAGAGGAGGACGGGACGGACGAGCTGTCCCTGCTGCTGGACTATCTGAAGGGCGACCTGAAGGTGGATTGCAGCGGTACCATCAAGGTGCGGGACAACAAGCTGGTGGACATGGATGTGCGCTTCACGGTGAAGCTGCCCGCCTCTGTTACGGCCAGTATGCCTGTGGATATTACCTTTGCCCTCAGCGGGAACAGCACCAAGGCGGAGTGTACCCTGACCGCCAAGGCCGCCTATGGCGGGAAGCTGGAGCTGAAGGCGGAGGCTTCCGTGGAAAAGACCAGCGGCACGCCTGTCACCACGCCTCCGGAGGGGGCGGTGGTCCACACCCAGGACGAGTATCTGGATTATGGCGGGGAATACCTGACGGACGCCGCCTGGGGACTGATGAGTGCCATCCGGTAACACACAAAAAATCCACCTTCCCGGCCAGGAAGGTGGATTTTTTATGTGTCGTGTGCTCAGGGAATGAGCCAGAAGCCCACCGCGCCGCAGGCCGCGCCCATAATGGCGCCTGCCAGCACGTCCCGGGGGAAGTGGACGCCGCCGATGACCCGGATAAGGGCGATGAGCACGCCTACGGCCAGGAACACTCCACCCAGCGGGGGACACACCCACCAGAAGGCCATGTCAATGACAAAGACCGAGAACACATGGCGGCTGGGGAAGGAGTTGCCCTTGGTGTCCTTGGGGATAAGGGGCGTGATGTCCAGCACCTCATAGGGCCGGGGGGCGTTGCACCGCTTGCGGAACAGGGTCAGGGCCGCGAAGGACACCCCCGGCGCAATCACAGCCCGCAGCAGCCGGTGGTCCCGGGTGAGGAGCAGGAAGAGCAGCAGGGCGGGGTAGGCGATATAGACCGACAGGGTGAGCAGCCTGTTTACCCTGCGGACCACCCCGGCGTAAGGGCGGAAGGGTGCGGAAAGGCGGGCGTAGAGAGATGCCGTCATGGAAACCTCCAGAGTGAATGGATGGAATGGCTATGAAACCGCACCCGCCCGCCGGGCGGGTGCGGAAAGGGCGCCGGGGGATATCAGGGCAGGTCGGCGTCGATGAGGATGTTGTCCGTGCCGTGCTCCTCAAACTCGGCCATATAGCCGTCGATGCGGCGGTTGAGCTCATCGTAATTAGTCTCGTCGATGGGGGGATCGTCCATGTCCCGCCGGGCCAGGTCCTCGGCGAGAATCTCAAAAAACACATTGTTTTCGTACTCCATAATGGCCTCATGTATGCCGCCGTCCACAAAGGCCCGGGAGGGCACCACCTCGCCCTGCCACAGCTCGGCCAGACTGGGCATCCCTTCCTCCGCCGCCTTGGAAAAGAGCAGGCTCTCCACCTCGTCGTAATCGGCGAAGCGATCGTCGCCCCGGGTGGAATTGAGAATCCAGTTCCCGATGTAGACCATATCAAGCAGCCGGCGGTACTGCTTTTTTGTCAGTTCCAGCTTCATGCGCGAAACCTCCTCGCTGTCGTGACATGGCGGAGCATGGGCTGGGCCGCTCCGCTTGCACATATTATACTTAACAAGATAGGGAAAAGTCAAACCCGGCCGGAGGAGAAATCCGGTGAAATTTCCCCTTGTGTTCCGGCGGCGTTTCGCATATATTATATAAGATAGGCGGCAGGCGGAGCAATTCCGCCCCGCAATTGTTTTGTCTGGAGGTTATTGCTGTGGACTGTCGGCCAATCGGCGTGTTTGACTCGGGCATGGGCGGCCTGACCGCCGTCCGGGAGCTGATTCATCTGATGCCGGAAGAGGACATTGTCTACTTCGGCGACACCGGCCGGGTGCCTTACGGCAGCCGCTCCCGGGACACCATTATCAAGTACGCCCGGCAGGATGTGGCCTTTCTCAGCACCTTTGATCTGAAGGCTGTGGTCATTGCCTGCGGTACCGTTTCCACCACGGCGCTGGAGGTATTGGAACAGGAGAACCCCATCCCGGTGCTGGGTGTGGTGCGCCCCGCAGTGGCAGAGGCGGTGGCGGCCACCCGCAGCAGGAAAATCGGTCTCATCGGCACCCAGGCCACCATCCGCACCGGGGCCTATGAGCGCTATATAGCCAAACTGCTGCCCGACGCCCAGGTAACCGCCCAGGCCTGCCCCCTCTTTGTCCCCCTGGTGGAAAACGGCCGCTTCCGCCCCGGCGACAAGGTCGCCGAGATGGTGACCGAAGAGTACCTCACGCCCCTGAAGGAGGCCGGTGTGGATACCCTGGTGCTGGGCTGCACCCATTACCCCCTCCTGTCCCAGGTCATCGGCAATTTTATGGGCCCCGATGTGAAGCTCATCAACACCGGCGCGGCCTGTGCCCGTCAGGTGGCGTCCATGCTGGAGAAGCGGGATGGCCTCAACAGTCCCGGCCATGTGGGTATCCGACGGTACTTTGCCAGCGACAGCGCCGACGACTTTGCCTCCCTGGCCTCCATCTTCCTGGGACGGGATATCACCGGCGCGGTGGAGCAGATTGACATTACAAAATATTGAGGAGAAGCTGGAGGCAGTCCTTTACTTTTCCCCGGATTTGGGATATAATACCTTGCATTTCGGTACACATCAGAGGTCAAGAGCATGGATAAAAGCGTTATTATTTCCATTAAAGGCAAGCAGTCTTACGAAAACGTGGAAGATGAGACCATCGAACTGGTCACGGAAGGCCTGCTGGCCAAAGAGGGCGAGGGGGCCTATACCCTCAGCTATCAGGAGAGCGAGCTCACCGGCCTGGAGGGAACCCTGACCACGTTCCAGATTGAGGACGGCCGCGTCACCCTCATGCGCCACGGGGAGGTCAACTCCCAGATGGTGTTTGAGGAGGGCCGCCGCCACCTGTCCATGTACAATACCCCCTACGGCGCCCTGGCTGTGGGCATCAAGACCCACAGCATGGACTGCCGCATGGACGACCACGGCGGCAGCATTGAGATCAACTACGCCATTGAGATTGAGCACGCCGTGGCGGGGCAGAATCTGTTCCAGATTCAGGTCCGGGAGAAGCCCCCGGTGCTGATGCAGTAAGTTCATGGGCGGCAGAGGCCGCCTTTTACCAGAGATTGATGAGGTGATTTGAGATGTCCAACATGATCCAGTCCGCCAAGGACCAGGTGGCGTCCCTGACCCAGGCGGCCTATGAAAAGGCCGCCGCCGAGGGCCTCCTGCCCGCCGGGGTCCAGGTAAAGGCCACCATTGAGATTCCCAAGGACGTAGCCCATGGGGACTACGCGTCCTCCTTTGCCATGGCGGGGGCCAAGGCCCTCCACATGGCCCCCAGAGCCATCGCCCAGATTATCCTGGACCACCTGGAGCTGGAGGGGACCTACTTCCAGAGCGCCGAGATCGCCGGCCCCGGCTTTCTGAATTTCCGCCTGGGCAGCCGCTGGTACGGCGAGGTCATCGCGGACATCGAGCGGGAGGGCGCCGCCTATGGCGCCGTGGATGAGGGCCATGGCGAGAAGGTCATGGTGGAGTTTGTCTCCGCCAATCCCACAGGGCCCATGCATATCGGCAACGCCCGGGGCGGCGTGCTGGGCGACAGCCTGGCCAGCGTGCTGCAGCGTGCCGGCTATCATGTATGGCGGGAGTTCTATGTCAACGACGCCGGCAACCAGATCCACAAGTTCGCCATGTCTATCGACGCCCGGTACCGTCAGCTCATTCTGGGGGAGGAGAACGTGCCCTTCCCCGAGGACGGCTATCAGGGCGACGACATCCGCGAGCTGGCCGCCGCCTTCCGCGCCGAGCACGGCGACAGCTGGGTGGACAAGGGCGAGGAGGAGCGCCAGGAGGCCATGGCCGACTTTGGCCTCAAGCGCAACATCCCCAAGATGCAGGAGGATCTGCGCCGGTACAAGATTGAGTACGACGAGTGGTTCCTGGAGTCCTCCCTCCACAAGAGCGGCTATGTGGCCGAGACTGTGGGCATGCTCACTGACAAGGGCTGGACCTATGAGAAGGACGGCGCCCTGTGGCTCAACACCACTGAACTGCTCAAGGAGAAGTACATGAGGGAGGGCAAGACCCGGGAGCAGGTGGACAAGCTGGACCTGAAGGACGACGTGCTCCGCCGGGCCAACGGGTTCTACACCTACTTTGCCGCCGACATCGCCTACCACAGAAACAAGCTGGAGAAGCGGGGCTTCCAGACCGCCATCAACATCTGGGGCGCCGACCACCACGGCCACGTGGCCCGGCTCCAGGCGGCGCTGGACGGCCTGGGCCTGGACGGCTCTCACCGGCTGGTGGTGGTGCTTATGCAGCTGGTAAACCTGCTCCAGGACGGCAAGCCTGTCCGGATGAGCAAGCGCTCCGGCAAGGCCATCGCCCTCCACGACTTGCTGGACGAGGTGAGCGTGGACGCCTGCCGCTACTTCTTCAACTCCCGCTCTTTTACCAGCCCCCTGGACTTCGACCTGGATCTGGCTGTCAAGGAGGATTCCGACAACCCGGTGTACTATGTTCAGTACGCTCACGCCCGTATCTGCTCCCTGGTGGCGCGGATGAAGGAGGAGGGGGCCTGCGTGCCCGCCGCCGCCGATATCGACGCCTCTGTGTTCGCCACTCCAGAGGAGCTGGCCCTGGTCAAGACTCTCTCCCTGTTCCCCGAGGAGATCCGTCTGGCCAGCCGGGACTACGACCCCTCTCATATCAACCGCTACCTGCTCACCCTGGCCGGCGATTTCCACCGGTTCTACAATTCCTGCCGCATTAAGGGCGAGGAGGAGCACGTTCTGTCCGCCCGGCTCAAGCTGGCGGACACCGTTCGGTCTGTGCTGGCCAACGGCATGGCCCTCATCGGCGTCACCGCTCCCGAGAAGATGTAATCAGGGATTGCAGCAGGCCCCCGCTCACCCGAGCGGGGGCCTGCTTTTTTACTCGCATTCCACCTGGGTATAATCCTCTGTGCCGCAGACCGCAGGACCCTCCTCACCCTGGGGCGGGAAGAGTGCCAGGGACGCCCCAAAGAGCAGCACCGCCAGAATTGCTGTCGCCTGTACCTTGTTCTCCTTCAGCAGATGGCCGTGCTCTTCCCACAGAGGGAGCTTGAGCCCCTCTCCCAGCTTCTCCGCGCCGTAGCAGAGGATCAGGGCAATGACCGCGCAGCACGCCAGACGCACCGCCGTGTCCCCCTTGTTTTCCTTCCGCTCCATCACCGCCGCCTCCTTCCGCGCCTGTATCACCAGTATATGCAGCCTGCCGGCGGGCATGTGAGAAAGGGCGCATATTCTGTTTGACCGGTGCTCTGCACCATGATATAATCTGAAATGAATGTGAATTGGCACATTGCGCCGGTGGTTGGCGCAGTGTTACTGTCACGGATGTCTGTATTTTACTCTCCCTGCATGTTCAAAAAGGGGGAACAAAGAAAGGAAGGATTCCATGGAACCCAAAGAGATCCAGAAGCTGGCGATTACCGCCACCAAGGGACGGCTTTTGGGCCTGTCGGCCATCCACCGCGCCGCCTCCGGCCATACTGGCGGTTCCCTGTCCGTAATGGATATTCTGACTGTCCTTTATTTCCATGAGATGAAGGTGAATCCCGAGCAGCCCAGGGACCCTGACCGGGACCGCTTGGTTTTGAGCAAGGGGCATTGCAGTCCCGCGCTGTATGCGGTGCTGGCTCTGCGGGGCTTCTTCCCTGTGGAGGACATGCAGCTCTTCCGCAGCATTGACGGCCACTACTCCGGGCACCCCGACATGGTCCATGTGAAGGGCGTGGATATGTCCACCGGCTCTCTGGGCCAGGGGCTCTCCGCCGCTGTGGGCATGGCGCTGGCGGGCAAGATGGACAGCAAGAACTACCGGGTTTATGCCGTCCTGGGCGATGGCGAGCTGGACGAGGGCCAGATCTGGGAGGCCGCTATGGCGGGCGCTAAGTACAAGGTGGACAACCTGTGCGCCGTGGTGGACTATAACAAGATGCAGATCGACGGCATTACCGACGACGTGATGCCCCTGGGCGACCTGCACGCCAAGTGGGCCGCCTTCGGCTGGAACGTCATCGAGGTGGACGGACACGACTACGCCGCCCTGGCCGATGCGCTGGACCAGGCCAAGGCAGCAAAGGGCAAGCCCACGGTTATCCTGGCCCACACCATCAAGGGCAAGGGCGTGTCCTTTATGGAGCGGGTGTTCACCTGGCATGGCAAGGCGCCCAACGACGAGCAGTACGCCCAGGCCAAGGGCGAGCTGGAAGCGCACCTCAAGCAGCTGGAAGAGGAGGGGAAATAAGATGGCAGGAAGCATTGCAACGCGCGCCGCGTACGGTGCGGCTCTGATTGAGCTGGCTGAGACGCACCCGGAGCTGGTGGTCCTGGACGCGGATCTGGCCCAGGCGGTTACCACCTGCAAGTTCGCCGAGAAGTATCCCGACCGGCACTTTGACATGGGCATTGCCGAGTGCAACATGACCGGCATCGCCGCCGGCCTGGCCACCTGCGGCAAGCACCCCTTTACCAACACCTTTGCTATTTTTGCCACTGGCCGTGCCTGGGAGCAGGTGCGAAACTCCATTGCCTACCCCGGCCTGCCCGTCACCGTGGTGGGCTCTCACGGCGGCCTGTCTGTGGGTGAGGACGGCGCCACCCACCAGTGCACCGAGGATCTGAACAACATGCGGGTTATCCCCGGCATGACCGTGGTGGTGCCCTGCGACGGCAACGAGACCCGTTATGCCACCGAGGCCCTGCTGAACCTGAACGCGCCCTCCTACCTGCGGCTGTGCCGCATGGCGGTGGATAATGTGACCGACGAGATCCCCGGATACAAGTTTGAACTGGGCAAGGGCTTTACAATGCGGGACGGCGGCGACGCCACCATCATCGCCTGCGGGCTGATGGTCCAGGAGGCCCTCAAGGCAGCCGGCATGCTGGCCGCCGAGGGTATCTCCGCCCGGGTTATTGATATGCACACCATCAAGCCTCTGGATGAGGAGCTGGTGGTCAAGGCCGCTCAGGAGACCGGCGTCATTGTCACCAGCGAGGAGCACAATGTCATCGGCGGCCTGGGTGCCGCCGTGTGTGAGTGCCTGTCCCTGCGGTGCCCCGTCCCCGTGGTGCGCCACGGCGTGGAGGACTGCTTCGGCCGTTCCGGCGCGGCCAAGAAGGTGCTGGCTGCCTATGGCCTCACCGCCGAGGTGCTGGCTGATAAGGTTCGGTACGCGCTGACCCTCAAGAAGAGCTGAACGGGACTCCAGCGGATACAGCGCACGAAGAGGGAATACTGTACAGAGCATTCTGCGGCAGGCCGCGGTTGGCGGCCTGCCGCTTTTGCTTGAGTTCTTCAAGGGAAGGGAGAGAATACTGTGATTAAACTCATTGCAATGGATATGGACGGAACGCTGCTCAACGATGACCACGCCACCATCTCCCAGCGCAATCTGGACGCCCTCCATGCGGCGGCAGAACGAGGGATTGAGGTGGTGATTGCCAGCGGGCGCACCTGGAGCCTGCTGGAGTATATCGCCCGAAATATAGGTGTGGTGCGCTATGTGCTCATCTCCAACGGCGCGGCAATCCTGGACCTGGAGACCGGGGAATGGGTGCTCCAGGTAGGCATGCCGGAGCAGCAGGTGCTGGAGTTTATTCGGGTTCTGGATGACCATGATACGCCCTTTGAGCTGTTCTGCGAAGGTACTGCCTACATGGAGCGGAAATATCAGGAGCGTGCCATGCAGTATGTGCTCTCGCCTGCCTACGGGCAGCTCTTCCGGGAACGGATGACCCTGGTGGACGATCTGGCCCCTGCGATTGCCGGGCGGACAGTGGAGAAAATTCATGTGTTCCATGTGGAGCCGGAGGAGCGGGAGATACTGACAAAGGCGCTTCAGGCGGTGGGACCCTTTGAGTCGGCCTGCGCCTATGCCGCCAACATGGAGATTACCTCGCCTGATGCGGATAAGGGCCGGGCCCTCTCCGTCCTCTGCCGGCGGCTGGGGATTGACGCCTCCGAGGTCATGGCCTTCGGCGACGCGGACAACGACCTGGGCATGCTCTCCTGGGCAGGCTGGTCTTTCGCCATGGGCAACGGCACGGACAAGGCCAAGGCCGCTGCCAAGTACGTCACCGGCCTCAACTCCGACTCCGGCGTGGCCCAGAGCGTGGAGCGGTATACGCTGGGACAGCAGAACTGAATTATGGAGCGAGACAAGAACAGCCATCCCCCTGAGGAGATGGCTGTTCTTGTGTATAAGTCCTGCGTATGCAGGCGGCACAGATGCCGCTACATGGGGTATTCCTTCAGTTCATTCAGAAATTCCTGATAGTCATCCTCAGACCAATAAAAGGTCAGGTCCTTTTCTGTGTACGCCGCCGGGGCGTCCCGCATAAAGCTGCCGCCGATATCGTAATCAAACCTTTTCAGCACAGCTTCTGCAAATTCACGGAAAAACATTCCGATTCCGGTGATAACGCTGCCGTCTTCCACGATGGGCTTGTGTACAAAGTTTTCTTTCTGGATAAAGGAGAAGGTATCTGCAAACTGCATAAAATACCCTGCGGTGAATTTTTTGCCATTTAAAATACCTGCCTTTGACAGCAGAGCAGGCGACGAAGAGATGGCCGCAAAGACAACGGGGGTATTGACGCCGCTCCTGAGGAAATCAATCAGCGTTTCATCAAACAGAGCGGGCAAGGGATTGACGGTCCCGGGGAGAATAACGCAGTCGTAATCCGTGATAGCTGCGTCCGCTGTTGTTTTGGTGGGGAGGACACGCAATCCTTCTTCACTGCGGTATTCCTTGTTTTCACTTGCAATAAAATCAATGTCCTCACCGAACCAGACCGTCAGGGCAGAGGTCAGGCAGGTAATCTCCTGCAGGGAAAAGTTGGGATATAGCATCACGGCAAATTTTCTCATGGGCGCACCTCTACAAATATAATCTGTAAATTTATTCTAGCATGGACGCCTGACATTTACAACAGAGCAAAAGAGAGACGGGCTTTTCAGCACGTCTCTCTTTGAAACATATATGGAATGTATGGTGTAAGCGGAGGAGGGCTCAGGCCTGAAAGGCGTCACTTACGCAGCTTATAAAATCCTTCTCCACCAACTCGTAGTCGATGGAAGTCTGAAGCCGGCCGAGCTGATCCTTCCAGGCGTCCACGTTGGTTCTCACCCTGCGGAACCCAAGGGATTCATAGACGTGCTGGGCACGGGCGTTTTTCAGATTCGTGTCGAGAATGATTTTGGAATAGCCGTTTTTGAACAGCCAGCCAATCAGCAGACTCAGGACTTTTCTGCCGATGCCGCGATTCTGGCAATCGGTTTCACAGATTTTGATGCCGATTTCGGCCACGCCCATACCTGCATTGCGATAATTGCACTCACCAATCAGACGGTCGTTTTCCTGAATGACGAGAGCGCCCTTGCCAAGTCCTTTGGCGACTTCCTCCTCGCTGGTCCCCAAGCCATTGGGAAAACCTGCATGCGCCATCACGGCGCCGTCGTTCCACCAGGCTGCAAGCTGCTTTGCATCGGCGGCTTCGGCCTGGCGGACGGTTAGGTTTTCATATCGAATTGGGTCCATCATCGTTCCTCCGTTGCAAATTCTCCGGGAGTGCAGGGAAGCGGGGAAGGGCGCGTTTTGCGTGTGAATCAAACAGTTTAGAGAACATACGTCCGTCTATACCTTAAGCCAGACCAGAGCCCAGCGCAGCGGTGACTTTTGTAAAAAAGTCGCCGCGAACGATATGGCGTCCGCGGCGACGTGGTGACCCAGCGGGGACTCGAACCCCGGACCTTCGCCTTAAAAGGGCGTTGCTCTACCAACTGAGCTACTAGGTCAGATAAAATTGGCTGGGATGGCTGGACTCGAACCAGCGAGTGCGGGAGTCAAAGTCCCGTGCCTTACCACTTGGCTACACCCCAGTATCGCAGGTTCAAAAAGGAAAGGCCCGGAGCGGACGCTCCGGGCCTTCCGCCTTGAGACTATATGGGGTGGGTGACGGGACTCGAACCCGCGACACTCGGAACCACAATCCGATGCTCTACCAACTGAACTACACCCACCATACGGAAGGAAAACTGGCACGCCTGAAGGGACTCGAACCCCTGACCCACTGCTTAGAAGGCAGTTGCTCTATCCACCTGAGCTACAGGCGCGTATGGAGCGGGTGATGGGAATCGAACCCACGCGACCAGCTTGGAAGGCTGGGATTCTACCATTGAACTACACCCGCATGGGAAGCGACATACCAAATGTCATCCTTGATATAATACCACGGACAACCCTGCCTGTCAATGCCTTTCTCGAAAAAAACAAAAAATTTTCCTCCGCACCCCAGCCCGCCATTTGAGAGGGAGCGCGGAGGAGTGGAGATCAGGCAATCAGGCGATGGAGTCCGGAGCAGAATCCTCCATCAGGTCCTGGTCGAAAAAGTCGGAGTAGCGCACGGTGAGCGCTCCGCCCCCAAAGATCACGTCAGCGATGTCCAGTCCGGGTTCCAGGGCAAAGACATAGTTCTCCGAGCTGGTGAGTGCCTGCACCAGCTCGGTGCCGTCCCGGAGCACAATGGTGACCTGGGTAAAATCGGCGGGGAGACGCTGAGCGTTGACAAAGTCAAAGATGCTGTCGGTCAGGTCACCGAAGAGGACGGTCATGCTGTCAGTGGACAGAACCGCAGCGGAGAATCCGGCTGAGATACCCATGTCTCCCACCTTGGAGGCCAGCAGCGTAAAGCCGTCCGCCGCCTCCTCCAGGACAAAGACCTCCAGGGAGCCAAAGGCCTCGGTGCCAGGATTCCGGTTGCCGGCCAGCAGGACTGGCTGTTCCCCGTAGGCAGTGCTCTGGAAGAGCACGCAATCCTCGCCATAGGTGTCAGCCAGCCAGGCCCCCGCCCGCTCCAGCATGCCGCTGTCCGCAGAGGGCGTGGGCGAAGGAACCGAAGGGGCGGCACAGGAGGCCAGAGTCAGAGCCAGCAGAACTGTCACCAGCAGGGAAGCAATACGGGAAAACCGCATAGAAAGCCCTCCTTTTTGTAATTTAAGATAAAAAATCAACGGAGCGTATAGAGAAACAGGCCGGAATCAGCCCCTTGGGCGGAGATGAACACCCGGCTGTCATCCAGCCAACCCAGGGAGCTCTCCTGATTTTGCTCCGTCCCCACTCGGTCAAAGAGAACGAGCCGGCCGGCGGCAAAGTCCAGAACCCCCAGCTGGGTTACATCCAGACTGCTGTCTTTTTGTCCCGACAGGAAGCAGCAGGCGCGGTCTCCGCTGGGGGAGAGGAGGAACCGGGCGCCGGGCACAAAGGTGAAGCCTTTGACAGGAGCGGATTGGGTCCCGGTTTTCCAGTCCAGGACAGCTGTCTGGCCGTTGCTGTCCATCTCCAGGGCGTACCGGCCGCCCAGGTCCAGCACACCCTGGCTGCCTGCGCTGTCATAGCGGGGAAGAGAAGTGGCGGTCTGCTCCACCGCTCCGGAGGACAGGTCCCACACCCAGGCGGAGCAGGTATCTTCTCCGCCGGTGAGCAGCAGGGTGCCGCTGTCCAGAAAGACCGCCCGGTCCGGAGAGGCGCCAAGCGCCTCCTCCAGCGAGGTCAACAACCCGGACTCCAGGTCCAGCAGAAAGAGGCGCCGCCCGGTCTCGCCCTGTATACGCCCTGTCAGCAGGGCGTGGCGCAGGTCGGAGGTGAGGGCAAATTCTGTGACGCCGGTGAGGCCGTCCAGCGCCTGCGGGCCGGCCAGCAGGCGGGTTTTTCCGCTGTTCAGGTCCAGCAGCACAGCCTGGAAGTCAAAGCTCCGCAGCAGACCGCCCCGCAACAGAAGCACCACGGCGTCGCTCCGTCCGGGGATAGTCTGGGCCTCCCAGCGTCCCCCGCCGTCGGGCAGGGAGCCATCGCCCACTGCGGTCAGTCCGCCGTTTCTCACGCACCAGAAGACCCGGCCGGTCAGAGTCCCGCCGCTGCCGGCAAAGCGGAAAGAGGTGACTTCTGCTGGGACATGCTGGAGCGTGCCGTCCTCCAGGGCGGCAAAGCGGACGGAAGCCACCGTGCCGTCCTGGTCCCGCTCCGCCTGCCACAGCGCTGGTCCGCCGGTCCGCCAGCCCTCCAGAGACAGGGACAGGTACTGGACCTGGACGGCCTCCCCCAGCTGTGTGCCGGAGGGGGCCTCCCCCGCCGGTGGAACCTGCTCGGGGGCGGAGAGATGGAGAAAGGAAAAGACAGCGGTGCGAAATTCCGCATTGCCTGCCATGGCGGCCGCCAGAGCTCCCAGCAGCACCGCAGCAGCGGCAGCCGCAGCCAGAAGGCGAAGGCGCAGCCCGCCCCGCCGTTTTACGGGCACGGGTTCGCCCGGCATGAGCCGGGCCCGGGCGCCGGAGAGCAGGGCGGGGTCCACGCCGCCCAGGGCGTCCAAGAGCATATCAGGCGTCAAAGAAATCCCTCCTGTTCCAGATAGATTTTCAGCTTGTTTCGTGTGCGGAAGAGGATGACCTTGACCCGGTTCTCCGGGAGCCGGAAGGCCTGTGCAGTCTCCCGGATGGAGGCCAGGTACCAGTACCGGCAGAGAAACAGATCCCGGTCCCGGCTGGACAGGCCCTTTAGAAAGCCCTCCAGGGCGTGGGTCAGCTCGGACAGCCGGACGGCCTCTTCCGGCCCGCCGGAGGCGGGGACGCACTGGGACAGCTCCTCCAGGGCCAGGGGAACCTGGCCGCCGCCCCGTTTTTTCCGCGTGTTCCTGCGCCAGCGGTCCAGGCTGGTCCGCCGGGTGACGGCCCCCAGAAAGGCGGAGAGGACAGCGGGCCGGTGGGGCGGAATGGCGTTCCAGGTCTGGAGCCAGGTGTCGTTCACGCACTCCTCCGCATCCCCGCGGTCGGAGAGAATATTCATGGCGATGGCGCGGCAGTAGCCGCCGTATTTCCGGTCGGTCTCTGCAATGGCGTCCTCATTTCTCTCCCAGTACAGCGCCACAATCCGGCTGTCCTCCATAACAGCGCCTCCTTCCGGCTGAAATATCCTTTCACCCATATAGTCGCCGGCAGCGTGAAGATGGTTACACAAAAAATCCGCCTGCCGGAAATTTTCCAGCAGGCGGAGAAATATCAGAGCAGGGCGGCGGCCCAGTCGGCCTCACGGAAACCCACCAGGACGGCCATTTCAGTCACCAGGATGGGGCGTTTGACCAGCATGCCGTCGGAGGCGAGCAGATCCAGCTGCTCATCCTCGCTCATACCGGGCAGGCGGTCCTTCAGGCCCAGGGATTTGTAGAGCTGTCCGCTGGTGTTAAAGAATTTGCGCAGGGGCAGGCCGCTGCGGCCGTGCCACTCGGCCAGCTCATTTCGGGCGGGGTTTTCCTCCTTGATGTCCCGGAGGGTGTAGGTAAGGCCGTGGCTGTCCAGCCAGGCCTGAGCCCTGCGGCAGGTGGAGCACTTGGGGTAGCAGACAAAAAGCATGGGAGAGACCTCCTATATCAGCGGTGTGGGTCAGCGGACGTTGGCCTTGAGGCAGGTTCGTACCTCGTCGGCGGTAGACAGGCCCATAACCTGGTCGGCCAGGGCCCGGGCCTCCTCTCTGGTCCAGCGGGAGATGGCCTGACGGATGGGCAGTACGGCGGTGGGGGAGACGGAGAACTCATCCAGGCCAAAGGCCAGCAGCAGCGGGGTCATGAGCGGATCACCGGCGGCCTCGCCGCACATCCCCACCAGAATGCCGGCCCGCTTGGCCTGAGAGGCGGCCATGTGGATTGCCCGCAGCAGGGCGGGCTGGAAGTAGGAGCACAGGTAGGAGACCTTGCTGTTGCCCCGATCCGCGGCCAGGGTATACTGGGTCAGGTCGTTGGTGCCGATGGAGAAGAAATCAACCTCACGGGCCAGCTTGTCCGCCAGAAAGACAGCGGCAGGGGTTTCCACCATGACGCCCAGTGGGATATCCCGGTTAAAGGCCACGCCTTCATCAGCCAGGCGGCATTTGGTCTCCTCCAGCATCACCCGTGCGGAGCGCACTTCGTCCAGACAGGAGACAAAGGGAAGGAGAATGCGGATGCTCCCGTAAGCGGAGGCGCGGAGAATGGCGGACAGCTGGGTTTTGAAGAGATCGGGGCGGCTCAGACAGTACCGGATGGCCCGGAAGCCCAGGAAGGGGTTCTCCTCAGGCTCTGTGTCCAGGCAGGCGATGTCCTTGTCGCCGCCGATATCCAGGGTGCGGATAATAATCTCACGGCCTTCCAGCTGCCGGGCGGCATCCTGATAGATGCGAAACTGCTCCTCCTCGCTGGGAGGTGTGGAACGGTTCATAAAGAGAAATTCCGTGCGGAACAGGCCAACGCCCTCGCCGGTGTGCTCCAGCACATTGGGAACGTCCCTGGGGCTTGTGATGTTGCAGCACAGGGATACGGTCTCGCCGTCGGCGGTGTGGGTAGGGCGCGTACGGAAGCGGAGCAGGTCGGCCTGACGGGCCAGCGCTTCACCCTGGAGGGCGCGGTAATTCCGGAGGGTCTCATCATCCGGATTGATAAGAACGCTGCCGCTGCTTCCGTCCACCACCAGGGTTTCTCCGCCGGAGAGAAGGTCCATAATGTTGGGGACAGAGAGCACAGCGGGCAGAGACATGGTACGGGCCAGAATGGCGGAGTGGGAGGTGATGCCCCCGCTCTCTGTCACAATGGCGGCCACGTTTTCCCGCCGCAGGCCCACGGTCATGGAGGGGGTAAAATCCCGGGCCACCAGTACGGAGCCCGGGGGAATACGCTTTAGTTCCGCCCGGGGCCGGCCCAGCAGAATGGACAGCAGGCGCCGCCGCATGTCCTCCACGTCCAGCGCACGCTGGCGCATCAGCTCGTCCTCCATAGAGGAAAACAGCTCCACATACATACCGCACACGCTGTCCACCGCCGCTTCGGCGCACACGCCGTTCTCTATGGCGGCGTTCATCTGGCTGGTCATATAGGGATCGGAGACCATCATTACCTGTCCGGACAGAATCTCCGCCTGTGTGTCCCCCACCTGGGATCGCAGTTCCTCCGCCATAGCGGTGGTCTCTGCGGTAAAGGCGGCCACAGCGCCGGCGAGCCGGGCCTTTTCCGCCGCCACGCCGGAGAACACTACATTCCCGTACCCCAGGTCGGGCTCAGCCACCAGCACGGCAGCGCCAATGCCGATGCCGCCTGAGGCGGGGATTCCCTCACATTTCATAGATATGAACCTCCAAAGTGCCGCCGGGCGGCAGAATCAGGGACGAATTGAGGGATTACTCCTCGCCCAGGCCGGAGCGAACCAGATCAACCGCAGTGCGGAGCATCTCCACTTCGTCGGGCCCTTCGCAGCGGATCTCAATCTCGGCGCCCTGTTTCATGCAGGCGGCCATTACATTCATAATGCTCTTGCCGTCGATTTCACGGCCATTGAAGACAATGGTGATGTTGGACTGGAACTTGAGCATGGTCTGGACAAAGAGGTTGGCGGGACGCATGTGGAACCCGGCCTTGTTGACAACAGTAAGCTGCTCGCTGACCATAGGAAAAACCTCCAAAAAGTAAAATTTATTCCATTACGGCCTCACACGGGGACAGGACCGTCTTTTTCCGAAGCAGGGCCAGCATCAGCATGCCGGCAAGAGAACCGGCGGCCAGGGCAATGAGGTAGCCCGGTATATTCCGGATGACAGGAAAGACGAAAATGCCGCCGTGGGGGGCGGGAAGAGCGCAGTTGAAGAAGGCGGACAGACCGCCCGCCAGGGCAGAGCCGACGACACAGGCGGGAATAACCCGCACGGGGTCGGATGCGGCAAAGGGGATGGCGCCCTCAGTGATAAAACACAGGCCCATAATATAATTGACCAGGCCGGATCTGCGCTCGGCTGGGCGGAAGCGGTTGGGGAAGAAGGTGCAGCACAGGGCAATGGCCAAAGGGGGCACCATACCGCCCACCATGGCGCAGGCCATAATGCCGGAGCCGGAAGCGGAGTCGGCGGAGGCCAGCGTGGAGGTGGCGAACACATAGGCGGCCTTGTTGAAGGGACCGCCCATGTCCACAGCCATCAGGGCGGCGACCACCACGCCCACCGCAATTCTGCTGCCCTCCCCCATGCCGTTCAGAGTGCTGTCCAGGGCGGTGTTGAGCATGCCCACAAAGGGGTTGACGGCGCACATAAAGAGACCGATAACCAGTAGGCCGGACAGGGGATAGAGCAGAGCGGACTTGAGCCCGTCCAACGGGGCGGGCAGCGCTGACAGCGGCCGCTGAAGCAGGCGCATCAGGTATCCCGCGGCAAAGCCGGCCACCACAGCGCCCAGGAAACCGGCGGAGACAGCCTCGGCGGCGAAAAAGGGGAAGGTATAGCCGGAGACGGCCAGGGCGCCGCCCACAAAACCCACCATCAGACCGGGCCGGTCCGCGATGGATACGGCGATGTAGGCGGACAGCACCGGCAGCATAAAGTAGAAGGCGGCGTTGCCTACGGTGCTGAACCAGGCGGCCAGCGGAGTGTTTTTTCCGAAGGTCTCATACCCCAGGGCGGGGTCGTCCAGCAGGAAGGAGAGGGCGATAAAAATGCCGCCTGCGATGACAAAAGGGAGCATGTGGCTCACGCCGCTCATCAGCTGCTTGTAGAGGGTGCGGCAAAGTCCCTCCTGGCTGCGGCCGGAGGCGGGCTGAGAAGAGCTGGCATCCCGGTGGTGATATACCGGCGCCTTACCGTCCAGAATCTCCTGAATCAGCTCAGCCGGACGGCTGATGCCGGCGGCCACAGGCACCCGGAGCACGGGGCGGCCGTCAAACCGGGCCATATCAACCTCACGATCGGCAGCCACAATGATGCCGGCGCAGGCGGCAATCTCTTCCGCCGTGAGCACTCGGTTAGTACCGGCCGCACCGTTGGTCTCAACCTGAATGGAGCAGCCCAAGGAACTGGCGGCCTGCTCCAGAGCCTCAGCGGCCATATAGGTGTGGGCGATGCCGGTGGGGCAGGCGGTGACGGCCAGCACCCGGGGCAGGGAATCGGGGGCGGCGGCGGGGAAATCATCGGGAAATTCCGCCCGTTCGGCCTGGTCGATGACAGAGCGAAAGGCGGCGGGAGTGGCCGCCGCCATAAGCTGTGCGCGGAACTGTTCCCCCATCAGCAGCCGCATCAGCCGGGAGAGGAGTTCCAGGTGAAGTCCATCCTCCCCCTCGGGGGCGGCGATGAGGAAAATGAGATGGGAGAGGCTGCCGTCCGGCGCGCCCCAGTCCACTCCGCCGGGGACTGTTATGGCAGAGAGACCGGGGCGGAGAACGCCGGAACTTCTGGCATGAGGCACGGCAATGCCTGAGCCGATGGCAGTGGAGCTCTGAGCCTCCCGCTCCAGCAGGGCCTTCCGGAACTGGGCTGGGTCGGAGAGGTTGCCCTGGACGGATTGAAGAGAGACCAGCAGTTCCACAGCGGCAGCCTTGTCCGCCGGCGCCGCGTCCAGCAGAATCCCCCGGGCCTGAAGAAGGTCAGTGATACGCATTGCTCTCATCCTTTCCGTCCAGATGTGGAGAAAATTTCAGCTTACTTGGACTCGGCGTCCCGCAGAAGCTGGAGGAACTCGGCGGAGGACTTGCAGTCGGCCAGCTTCTCGGACAGACCGGGGTTCTTCATCAGCACCTGGAGCAGGCTGGAGAGCATCTCCAGGTAGGCGCCAGGGTCGTTCTCGGGGCCCACCAGCAGGAAGATCAGGCGGGAAGGGCCGTCCACGGCGCCGAAGTCGATGCCGTTGGGCACAGTCATAACCGTAATGCCCCGCTCCTTTACGCCGCGGCTCTTGGCGTGGGGCACAGCCACGCCGTGGGACAGAGCGGTGGTGCCCAGGCTCTCGCGGGCCAGAACGTCGGCCCGGCACACGGCGGGGTCGGTGACGCAGCCGAAGCGGTCGGGACCGGAGACCAGCATGTTGATGGCCTCCTCCTTGGTGGTGGCGGCTGCGCCGATGAGGATACCGTCCTCAGTAAGCAGATCAGTGATACGCATGATAACCATCCTTTCATAAATAAAAATTGCCTTGGAACGTTATATGATAGAGAACAGGGTGATAACCTGGGGTTACAGGATGTTAAGAAGCTGTTCCACCTCTTGCCGGGTGGCCAGATGGTCAGAGAAGGCGGTGGCGGCGCCGGCCGCGGCGCCCATCAGCAGGGCCTCCCGGTAGCTGCCCGTCAGATGCAGGCCGGTGAGGAAGCCGGCCACCATGGAATCGCCGGCCCCAACAGAATTGCGCACCGTGCCGGCGGCGGCCTCCTGCCGGAGGAACTTGCCGTCCTCGGTGAGAAGAAGGGCGCCGTTGGGCCCCAGAGAGACCAGCACGTTGCGGGCGCCCTGTTCCTGAAGCTGAGCGGCACAGGCCTTGATGCCGGCTGGATCGCCGGAGGAGAGGGACACGCCGCACAGTTCAGAGAGCTCCTCCTGATTGGGCTTAATCAGAAAGGGGTGGTACCGGAGCACGTTGAGCAGCAGGGGACCCGAGGCGTCCACCACGCAGCGGATGCCCCGCCCGGATATCCGGGAGAGAATATGCTCGTAAATATCGGCGGGGAGAGAGGCGGGAATGCTGCCCGCAAGGACCAGAGTGTCCCCCTTCTTGATGGAGTCCAGCCTGGAAAAGAGCTGTTCCAGGGCCTGGGGCGGGATATCAGGTCCCTGCCCGTTGATCTCGGTCTCCACGCCGGTTTTCAGCTTGATATTGATGCGGCTTATGCCGGATGGGAGCATGATGAAGTCATTGGGCACAGACATCTGATCCAACCAGAGGGCGATACACTGGCCGGTAAAGCCGGCCAGAAAGCCGAGGGCTTTGGTGTCCATGCCCAGATTACGCAGCACGATGGAGACATTGATGCCCTTGCCGCCGCAGCGAAGCGCTTCGCGTTTGGTGCGGTTGAGGGTCCCCATCTCCAGGGTATCCAGATAGACTGCATAATCCAGGGCAGGATTAAAGGTAACAGTATAAATCATACATGGGGGACCTCCTCTATAATGGTAAAGGAGCGGTAGCTTTCATCGGGCAGGCGATCGGTAATAATGCAAGCCTTGTCAATGGGGGCGAAGCTGACAGGGGAGACCCAGTCAAACTTGGCGTGGTCGGCCAGTACATAGGCCATGTAGGACCGGTTAAAAGCCTCGCTCTTGAGCATGCCCTCCTCGGCGTCCGGCGTGGTGAAGCCGGCCTTGGCAGAGATGCCGTTTGCCCCCATAAAGCATTTGGTAAAATTATATTTCTGAAGGTTCCGGGCAGCCACCGCGCCCACTACCGCCTCGGTGGCCGGTTTGAGTTCGCCGCCCAGGATGTAAGACTTCAGGCCCTTTCGGGCCAGATGCTGGGCGTGGGCAATGCCGTTGGTGACAAAGGTGGCCCGGCTCTCGCCGATGGCCTCCACCAGCTTTTCCGTGGTGCTGCCTGCGTCAATGTAGACAAAGTCATCGTCCTCAATCAGCGTGGCGGCATACCGCCCGATGAGGGCCTTCTCCTCCGCGTTGAGGCTGGCCTTGGTGCGCACGTCGGCCTCCAGTGTGGCGAAGGGGGAGGACAGGGCGGTGGCGCCGCCATGGACCTTGTTGAGCCGGCCCATTTCATGGAGCGCATTCAAATCCCGGCGGATGGTGGCCTCCGAGGCGCCAAGGGTGCGGGTAAGTTCGGCCACGGTCACGGTCCGCTTCCGGGCAAGCATTTGAAGAATCTGCTGATATCGCTCCTGTGTCAGCATGTTATGGCTCCTTTTCACGCTTTTTTGTGATTTCTGAGGAGAATATAGCACCACTTCTAAAAAGTGTCAAGCAGTTTCAATCAAATAAAATCAGAATTTTTCAACAAATAATCAAACAAAAGCGCGGTCCTGATTGGAAAAAACGAAAAGGGGGAAAAAGGTTGTCATTTTCCAGGAAATTATGTCTACTATTTTGGGCCTGATATGGTATAATGGGGACCGAACAGCGCCCCGGCCACAGCGGCACGGGAGAGAAATCTAACAGAAAAGGGAGAGAACCCCAATGAATTGGAAACGGAGCATAGCGGCGCTGTTGGCTGCCGCGGCGCTGCTGCTGACCCTGCCGGTGAGCTGCAGTGTTACTGTCGGAGGCGAGCGGGAGAGCCAGGAGGCAAACGTTCCCAGCGCCGCCCGGGATGACTTCAGGGCTGTATGGGTGGCCACGGTATACAATCTGGACTACCCCAACGCGGCCACCACCGACGCCGGAGCTCTCAGAGCTCAGGCGGACGAGATTCTGGAGAACTGCGTGGATATGGGCATGAACGCGGTGATTCTCCAGGTCCGCCCTTCGGGAGACGCCCTCTATCCCTCTGAACTGTTTCCCTGGAGCAAGTACCTGACCGGCACCTCCGGCCTGGCTCCTGAGGACAATTTTGATCCTCTGGCCTACTGGGTGGAGCGGGCCCACGCCCTGGGGCTGGAGCTCCACGCCTGGATCAACCCCTTCCGCGTCACCAAAGGCGGCGAGGCCGAGCTGGCCGCCCTGGACGCCAAGTCCCCCGCCGTGCAGCACCCCGAGTGGGTGGTGGAGTGCGAGGGAAACTACTATCTGAATCCCGGGCTGCCCGAGGTCCGGGAGCTGGTCATCCAGGGGGCGGAAGAACTGGTCCGCAATTACGACGTGGACGGCGTCCATTTGGACGACTATTTCTACCCCAGCCGCAGCTTCAACGACGAGGAAACCTTTCAGCAGTATGGCGGAGCCTTTGACGACATCGGCGACTGGCGGCGGGACAATGTTAACCGGCTGATTCAGGGGCTGGACCAGCGGCTCCACGCCCTGGACCCGGAGCTGTCCTTCGGCGTGTCCCCCTCCGGCGTGTGGGCGGACAGCACCCACCAGAGCGCCGGCTCCGCCACCACCGGCAACTATGAGAGCTACTATGCCGCCTATGCCGACAGCCGCAAGTGGGTGCAGGAGGGCTGGGTAGACTACATATGTCCCCAGATCTACTGGTATATTGGCCACCCCACCATGGACTATGAGACCATTGCCCGCTGGTGGAGCGACACGGTGGCGGGCACCGGCGTCAAGCTGTATATCGGCATGGCGGACTATCTGGCCGACGACGGCACCGAGGGCTCCCCCTGGAACGGGCTGGAAGCCATTACCGCGCAGCTGACCCTGAACCGGGAGCTGAAGGTGTCCGGCGAGGTCCACTTCCGCTACAAGTTTCTGGCGGTCAATTCCAACATGAAGAAGCTCTATGAGACCTGGTACAGCCAGTCCATGGACGACCCCCTGGCGGCAGAGACGGCGGCATTTTTATCCCGCCTGCCCCGGGAGGAGCAGACTCACTGGGCGGCTCAATACTACGGCGTGCTGGGGGCCATGGGGGTGGTCACCGGCAAGCCGGACGGAACCTTCTCTCCAGACGAGCAGGTGGACCGGGCCTCCATGAGCAAACTGGTGTGGGGCGCCATGCCTTATCTCAACGGCAAGGTCCTGCCCGCCGGCGGCGTGGACAGCCCCCTTGTGGGCACGGCTGGCACCTGGGCCGAGGGGTATATCGCCGTGCTGCACAGCCAGGGGTATCTGGAGCAGGAGGACTATCCGAACGGTTTTTTTCCTGCTGACCCCATGCCCCGGGCGGAAGTGGTCAAGCTCCTGGTCCGGGCATTGGGGTATGAGGATGACGGCACCGTTGACGGAACTGCTTATCCCGATGTGACAGAGGATTTCTACTACATTGCCAAGGCCACCGAGCTGGGCATCATCACCGGCAAGCCGGACGGCACCTTTGCCCCCGGCGAGGGTGTGGACCGGGGCAGCGCAGCGGCCATGCTTCTCCGGGCCATGGATGCCCAAAAGGCATAAAAAGGCGGTACGTCAGCGGCATGAACTGCCTCAGATTGTGCAGGCAGAACAAAAAGAGTCCTGCCAGGAAATAGAGAGGTTTATTGGAGAGGCGCCGCGCCAGCGGCGCCTCTCCAGTCTTTTACTGGAGGCGCGCATGACTGTAAAAGTGGATATGTGGTTTGCTCATCTTGTTCTCCTCGTGGAATGCGGCCGGTTTGCTGCGGTAGATGCACCCTGTATCCCGCCGCAGCTAATGTAAGTACCCCCCGGACCTCTGTAAGACAAGGGGTCCGGGGGGTACAAAATTATCTGCCTTTCTGTATGAAAAAGCGCGGTAGCGCTTATGCCTCGGGGAAGAACAGCTTCAGGTCGTCCTCCACGGTGCCGATTCCGGCGATGCCGAAGTTCTCCACCAGCACCTTGGCCACGTTGGGGCTGAGGAAGGCGGGCAGGGTGGGGCCCAGGTGGATGTTCTTGACGCCCAGGTACAGCAGGGCCAGCAGAACAATAACGGCCTTCTGCTCATACCAGGCGATATTGTAGACAATGGGCAGGTCGTTGATGTCGCTGAGGCCAAAGACCTCCTTCAGCTTCAGGGCGATGACCGCCAGGGAGTAGGAGTCGTTGCACTGACCGGCGTCCAGCACGCGGGGGATGCCGCCGATGTCGCCCAGGTTCAGCTTGTTGTACTTGTACTTGGCACATCCGGCGGTGAGAATCACAGTGTCCTTGGGCAGGGCCTTGGCAAACTCGGTGTAATAGTCCCGGATCTTGGCCCGGCCGTCACAGCCGGCCATAACCACGAACTTCTTGATGGCGCCGCTCTTGACGGCCTCCACCACCTTGTCCGCCAGGGCGAGCACCTGGGCATGGGCGAAGCCGCCTACAATCTCGCCGTTCTCAAGCTCGGTGGGGGGCGCGCACTTCTTTGCGTGCTCAATGAGCGCGGTGAAGTCCTTCTTCTCACCGATGTCTCCGGGGACATGCTTGCAGCCGGGGTAGCCCGCCGCGCCGGTGGTGTACATGCGGTCCTTGTAGCTGTCCTTGGGGGGGACGATGCAGTTGGTGGTCATGAGAATGGGGCCGTTGAAGGACTCAAACTCCTCCTTCTGCTTCCACCAGGCGTTGCCGTAGTTGCCCACGAAGTTGGGATACTTCTTGAAGGCGGGGTAGTAGTGGGCGGGCAGCATCTCGGAGTGGGTGTACACATCCACGCCGGTGCCCTGGGTCTGCTCAAGCAGCATCTCCAGATCCCGCAGGTCGTGGCCGGAGACCAGGATGCCGGGGTTCTTGCCCACGCCCAGCTTGACCTTTGTGATCTCGGGATTGCCATAGGCGGTGGTGTTGGCCTTGTCCAGCAGCGCCATGCCGGATACGCCGAACTTGCCGGTCTCCAGGGTCAGGGCTACCAGCTCGTCCACGGTCAGGCTGTCGTCCAGCGTGGCGGCCAGGGCCCGCTGGAGGAAGGCATCCACCTCGGCATCCTCCTGCAGCAGGGCGTTGGCGTGCTTGGAGTAGGCGGACAGGCCCTTGAGACCGTAGGTAATGAGCTCCCGCAGGGAGCGGATGTCCTCGTCCTTGGTGGACAGGACGCCCACCAGGGCGGCCTTGGCCTCAAAGGCGGACTCGTCCGCCGTCCAGACCGCGGCCTGGGGCAGCGCGTCCCTGTGCTCCACCTGGGACAGCAGCGTTTCCTTGGTGTCCAGCGTGGCATGGATGCGCGCCACAATGGATTCCTTGTCAAAATTGGCATTGGTAATGGTGGTGAACAGGTTCAGGGTGATCAGATGGTTGACCTCGTGGGGCACATCCTTCCCCTCGGCGCGCAGCCGGGTGGTCACGGCCGACAGACCCTTGGTCACATACACCAGCAGATCCTGCATGGCCGCCACATCCGGCTTCTTGCCGCAGACGCCCGACATGATGCATCCCTTGCATCCGGCGGTCTCCTGACACTGATAACAAAACATCTTATTTTCCATCATGATTTTCTCCTCATAAACCCGTGGGTGGTTTCGTGGGGCAGGCCGCCCTTGACTTTCTGAGCGGAGTATACTATATTCAGAACAATCTGTATGTTGTCAAAACAACAAAAGGAGCTTTTTATGATGGATTTTATTGGCCTGTCCAAGACAGCACTGTTTCGCGGCGCCACGCCCCGGGAGGTGGAGGCCATGCTCTCCTGTCTGGGCGCGCAGGCGCGGCAGTTTTCAAAGGGCGAGATGCTCTGCCGCACGGGAGACGTGGTGACCGCCCTGGGCGTGGTCCTGTCCGGCAGCGTGCTGATTGAAAACGACGACCTGTGGGGCAGCACCACCGTGCTGGACAGCGTTGGGCCGGGGCAGATCTTTGCCGAGACCTACGCCTGTGCCTCCGGTGAGCCGCTGATGGTCAACGTGGTGGCCGCTGAGCCCACAGAGGTGCTGTTTTTGAATGTGGACCGGGTGCTCCGGGTGTGCTCCCATGCCTGCGATCACCACAGCAAGCTGATCCGCAATCTGCTCTCCATCTCCGCCCAAAAGAACCTGAACCTCTCCCGGAAAATTTTTCACACTGCACCCAAGTCTATCCGCGGGCGGCTGCTGTCCTATCTGTCCTATCAGGCCGTGCGCAGCGGGAGCCGCAGCTTTGCCATCCCCTTTAACCGCCAGCAGCTGGCCGATTACCTCAATGTGGACCGCAGCGCCCTGTCAAACGAGCTGAGCAAGATGCAGAAAGAGGGGCTGCTGAAGGTGGACAGAAATCAGTTTGAATTGCTGGGCGCCCGCCAGCAGATGGAATTTTAGAGGGGATTACAGCTCCAGATTTCCCGTTGCCGGGTTATCGATGAGCTTGCCCTCTTCGGTGAAGCGGGGGCCGTGGCAGGGGCAGTCCCAGGTGCGCGCCTGAGGGTTCCACTTCAGCGCACAGCCCAGGTGAGGACAGCGTTTGGCAGTGGGGGTCAGCAGGCTGACCATGGCCTCCAGACCGTTGACAGCCAGGTGAGGGCGGAGAATGGAGCGGGAAGGGGAAAACACATCCGCATAAGGATTTTTCTTCCCCTGGACAAGGTCGCTCAAAATCATGGCGGAGACCATGGAGGAGGTCATGCCCCACTTGCTGAAGCCGGTGGGCTGTACGCAGCGCGGGGAGAATGCTGGGAAAATATACCCTGCCGCCTGGAGGATACATTATAACAGCGGTTCCGAAGCGTTAAGCCGCGGGCAAAGGTGAAGGTTCGTCATTTCACACAAAAATTGCAAAAAATTTTGCGTATCAACCAAATGAAAGAAAAACATGATAAAATAGTTAGGATAAGAAATTTTGTATTGGGGGGATAGAACAATGCTGATACGCGCTTTCCCGGGACCGTATATGCTGTTGGAAGCTGTGGAGCTGCTGTATGCCGTGGTCAACCGCGTGCCGGCACAGAAGCTGACATCGGGCGGTTCCTATGAGCTCCCGGTGGAAGAGATGCAGCATATGATAGATGGGCTCGAGAGAGAGATGGATCTGCAGAATCCGGATCTGAAGCTATTTTTCCAGAAAATCAAAATCAAGGACGGAAGCGAAGACACGACATGCCTTGCCCGCAGCATCGCCTATCTGAAAATGGACTTTGCCTGCACGGACGTAACCAGTGCCATGCTTTCTCTGCAGGACAAGTGGCGCGAGATGCAGCGCGGCTGCGAATACCCGGTGCACATTGGAAAATACAATCTGGACTGCGATAAGTGCGATGATAAGCGGACCAGCTCGCTGGAGCAGAAGATCCGCCGGCTGCTTGTTCCGGCCGAATACCAGCGGGAGCTGCTGAATGCTCTGACAGACTTTCAGACCTATACCGAGCGGCTGCAAAAGCTGCTCCTTCCGGCGGCGGAGTATATGGAACGGCGTCTGGCGCCCTGGATAGAACGGGCGCAGCCGCTGCTGAAGCGATGGGAAGAACAGTTTACGCAGCCGGAGTCTCTTGCAAAAATCGCCAGGCACTGGCCCAAGGAGGTGGCCCACGAGGCGGAGAACCTCTATTTTACCCTCCGCTATCTGGACTGTCAGTATCGGGTGTCGCAGTATGATGCCGGGCAGAAGAGCGTTTATCTCCATATCGGCGTGGGCTGTCTGCCTGAAGACGACAGCCGGAACGGCGTCGCGTCCTGGGAGCTCCGGGCGCTGAGACTGCTGGGCAACGCCGCCCGAGCGCAGATTCTCTTCGCCCTGCGGGACAAGCCCATGTCCACCCGTGAGATCGCGCGGGAACTCCAGATGGACCTGGGCACGGTGAGCCGCGACGTGCGGAATCTGTGTGACGCAGGGGTTCTGGTGACGAGAGAGGGGGAGGACCGGCGCAGATATTCCATCTGTACTGAGACGGTGGAGGCGCTGATTGCCTACCTGGAGATGCTCAAATCAATATAGACAGAAGAAAAAATCCCTGGACCGGGCTTGCATGCCGTCCAGGGATTTTTAATTTTACTTATTCAGGAATATAAGAAAGATAAAGTAATTTAAGTATGATACAGGAATCTGGTCTATAAAAACTATCACAGTAAAGTAAAAAAGAATTGCATAAGTGTAATTAATATGCTAAAATGGCTGTGTCGGCAAAAATGCCGACACAGCCATTTGATTCCTTCCCGGAGCGAATGTGGTTTGGAGCCGGGCGCCCGTCCAGAGGGCGGAGCGTTCCGGAAGCGATGGAAGGGAGAGGAGAAAGTACATCGCGGTTACGCGGTCAACAGGAAGGGGAAATGAGAATTCTGAGGAACGAATGGGAATGGAGAGGCACGGCATCAAAGAAGAAATTTTTTAAGGAGGAGCCATGAAGAAAAGACGACAGTTGAGAAAATGGGGACTGGCATGCCTGGTGATAGCGCTGCTGGTATGCTCTCTTCCCGGCACGTATGCCGCAGCGGCCGATTCGGACGCTATCGTGTTTGACACGGTGGAAAGCGCCCAGGTCGGAGATACAATCGCGCTGGACATTAATGTTGCAGATGCGGATTCTGACATTACCGACGGCAGACTGGTCATCCTCTATGACGGCAACGCCCTGGAGTATGTCGGCGCGGAGAAGGGCGAGGCCTGGACCGAAGACACAACACTGGAGTACGAAGTCAACCCGGATACGTCCGGACGGGTGGTACTGGCCTTTGCCGCGAATGTCAACGCGGGGGAGGGGACCATTTTCACCCTGAACTTCCGCACCCTGCAGGGCGGCAGCACAACGATCCGTCTGCGGGGCAGCTATCTGACCGGTGTATCCCCCTTCCCCGATGCCTCTGCCAGCATTATAGTGGAGGGCGGAGCGCCGGTTGAGCCGTCCGACCCGCCTGTGATTCCCCCGCCCATCGATCCGAACCAGCCCAGCGGCGATACCGACATCCCCGATGACGATACGCCCACCGGCGACCTGCCCCATGCCGGCGGCGAGTGCCCGAGCGCGGTGTTCTCCGATGTGAATACCAACCTCTGGTATCATGAGGGCGTGGACTATGTGGTGGCAAACGGCCTGATGCTGGGCACCGGCTCCACCACCTTCTCCCCCGATGCCGGGACCACCCGGAGCATGCTGGTGACCATCCTGTACCGCATGGCCGGCTCTCCGGCGGTGAGCGCTTCCGCGCCCTTCACCGACATTGTAGCGGGCACATTCTACTACAATGCGGTGCTGTGGGCTTCCAGCAACGACATCACCAATGGCGTCAGCGAGACCTCTTTTGCCCCTGACGTACAGATCGACCGGGAGCAGCTGGCCACCTTCCTGTACCGCTACGCCCAGTTCACCGGCCGGGACACCACAGCGCGGGCGGACCTGACTGCGTTTGGAGACGCGGACCAGCTCAGCGATTTTGCCAGCGAGGCCATGTCCTGGGCGGTCGCTGAGGGAATTATCCAGGGCGGCTCCAATTCCGTGCTTCTGCCCCAGGAGACGGCAACCCGCGCGCAGATCGCCACTATGATCTACCGCTTTGAGACAGCTGAGAAGGAGTGAGGGCGACGATTATGAAGCGTATGAAGAAACGAGTATTGTCTGTGCTGCTTGCGCTGTCCATGGTGCTGACGTTTGTGCCGACAGCGTTTGCCGCAGGGACGGCTGAAGAGACAGGCAGCGGGATTGTCTCTCAGGTCAGCAGCGCCGGCGAAAGGTTTGCCGGCGGCTCCGACAGCTCCGGAGGCGGCCTGACGCTCGCGGCAACAGAGGGCGATACCATTGTCAGCGACGATGACGCCGTCCCCATGAACGACGACAGCCAGCCCTCGGACGGGATCGCCATCACCGGTACGCTCAACGAGGACACCGGGACGGTTACGGAGGATGGCCTGGAGGAGAGCGGAGAGCGCACTTCCGGCACTGAAGCCGCAAACGAGCCTGCAACAGACGACCAGGTGACCTTTGTGGTCGAGCTGGAGCAGAGCTCCCTGCTGGACGCGGGCTACTCCGCCGACGAGATTGCCGACGACACCAGCGCCGTGCGCTCCTACGAGGAAGAGCAGAAGACTGCTCTGGAGGAACTGAAGGCGCAGATCCTTGAGACGGTGGGTGACAGCGCTCCCGTGGAATTCGGCTACACCTATACGGTGGCCAGCACCGGCCTGTCTGTGACTACCACCTATGAGAATAAGGCGAAGATTGCGGAGATTCCCGGCGTAAAGCGGATCTATGTCTCGCCCAAGTTCCATATTCCCGAGACGGACGACCAGCTCTATCCCCAGACCAGCAACGCCACTGTGATGATCGGCGCGGATCAGCTCAATGAGACGGGCTATACCGGCAAGGGCATGCGGATCGCCATCATCGACACCGGCCTGATGCTGACCAATCCCAGCTTCGGCCCTCTGGCTGACGATCAGCTCACCGAGGACTCCATGACCAAGGATGAGGTCATTAAGATCTGGGACGAGGGCGAGCTGAACGCGTGCGAAGGCTCTACCGTGGTGCCGGGCAACATCTATTACAGCACCAAAGTCCCTTACATCTATAACTATGCCCTCAAGAACACCGACGTGTCCCACGACGGCGCGGGCAGCGACCACGGCACCCATGTGGCCGGCATCGCCGCAGCCAACAAGCTGGACAGCACCGACGTGGTGGGCGTGGCCCCCGAGGCCCAGCTGCTGGTCATGCAGGTGTTCTCCGGAAACGGCGCCGACTGGAACGTCGTGATGGCCGCCATGGAGGACTGCGTGCGGCTGGGCGCCGACGTGGCCAACCTCTCTCTGGGTTCTGCAGCCGGCTACTGCGACGATGACGCCAATATGAACGGAATCCTCAAGAAACTGCTGGACGCCGGCGTCCAGGTGGTCATTGCCGCTGGCAATGACACCAATAACGCCTACAACAACAACTTTGGCGGATACTCTCTGGCCAGCAACCCTGACGTGGGCCTGGTCGGCACCCCCAGCACCTACTATGCCGCGCTGAGCGTGGCCTCCGCCAACAACAACGCGGTCACCCAGTACTACTTCACCGTGAACGGAAAGGACATCGGCTATAACGACACCGGCGCCGGTTCCGGCAACGGCCTGTACGAAAGCCTCAGCGGCAAGGAGCTTGAATTTGTGGTCCTCTCCGGCTACGGCGACGAGGCGAGCTATGTGGACGAAAACGGCAGCACGATTGACGTTGAGGGCAAGGTGGTCGTGGTGTCCCGCGGCGGCGGCGTGGCCTTCCCGGACAAGCAGACCAATGCCCAGGAGCGGGGCGCTGTGGCCTGCGTGGTGTACAACAACACCACCGGCGTGATCAACATGCAGATCAACACCGGCTCGACCAACATCCCCTGCGTGTCCATCACCCAGTCGGACGGGCTTTACCTGAAGGCGCAGGCGGAACAGGGGAACACCACCCTCACTGTGAGCGCGGAGGGCCCCAAAAAGTTCATCACTGCCACCGCCATGAGCGACTTCTCCTCCTGGGGCTCTACCTCCAACCTGAAGCTGAAGCCTGAGATCACCGGCGTTGGCGGCAATATCTACTCCACCCGTGATCCCGACTATGCCGGCGATAACTACGGCTACATGAGCGGTACCTCCATGGCCTCTCCCCAGGTGGCGGGCGCCATGGCTGTGCTGAACCAGTACCTGCGTCAGCTGGGCTATGAGAAGGGTGAATCTACCTGGAAGCTGGCCACCAACCTGCTGATGAGCACCGCCAACCCCATCATGTACAGCGAGGACCTGGAGTACTCCCCCCGCCAGCAGGGCGCGGGCCTGGTGGATCTGGTGGGCGCGACGGAAGCCGGCGCGTACCTGTCCAACCCCGACGCGGCCTATGGCCGGCCCAAGGCCGAGGTGGGCGACAGCTCCAACGGTACATATGTGTTTAACTTCATAATCACCAATATCTCTGACGAGGCCAAGACCTATACGTTCGACTCCTCCCTGATCACCGAGACCTATGACAACGGCCTTATCGGCAACCGGCCTTACGGGCTGGAGGCCGAGGCGAAGGTGCTGGCCCCGGGCGACTTCAAGTATGACTTCAACGATGACAACCTCATTACCACGGCGGACGCCCGCCTGCTGATGCTCTCCATCCAGGGCGATGAGGATGCCATCCCCGAGACGGACAAGCGGTATCTGTACCGGGACGTGAATGGGGACGGCCAGGTTGACATGGACGACGTCAACATCATGGTCCGCTACTGCGCCGATCGCGATGTGGACATGAACATGCTGGACACCATCAGCGGCCAGCCGATGGGCACTGTCACCGTGGAACCCCGCGAGTCCGTTATGCTCCTTGCTGAAATCACCCTGACGGACAGCGACAAGGAGTATCTGGCCCAGTTCCCCAACGGTATGTTCGTGGAGGGCTACCTGTATGCGGAGAGCACCACGGGCGACGCCGCGCAGAACCTGACCATGCCCATCCTGGGCTTCTACGGCGACTGGTCCGCCGCCCCTGTGTTTGACGGCGTGGACGGCACGACCAGCCTGTATGACAGCGCGGTATACACCTACCTGAGCCAGCTGGGCACCAACCCCTATATCCGGGCCAGCCAGCGCAGCGGCGACGCCTACAACGCCTTCTCCTATGTCAACCCCCTCAACGAGATCGACTTCGGCCTGCTGCGCAACGCAAAGCTGCTGCGCTTCACCGTCACGGATGTGGAGACCGGCGAGGAGTACTTCCAGTTTGACTCCGACTACAATGTCAAGACCTATTATAGCGATAACTACGGCATGGTGGTGCCCTTCTACATCTATAACGCCACCGCCGACGAGCAGGTTGTCTGGACCGGCCTTGACCAGGACGGCGACATGCTGACTGACGGCACCCGCGTGAGATACACGGTGGATGCCTATCTGGATGACGGCGACAACGAGGTGGACGACACCTGGTCCTTCGAGGCGACCCTGGACACTCAGGCTCCCAAGATCCAGAACGCTGAAGATCTGGATAGCGCCCTGAAGGTGGACGAGGCCAACGGCATTGTGACGCTGACCCTGGATCTGTACGACAGCCAGAATATCGCAGCCGTCATCTTCATCTCCCGCGAGGGCGAGATCATGGGCAAGTTCGAGCCTGGTGCGGACTATACGCCCGGCGAGCCCTATGAGCAGGCGTTCAACATCACCGGCTTTGGCACCGACTTTACCATCATTGTGGGCGACTATGCCTGCAACGAGACCGAGCTGGAAGTCTCCCTGGAGAGCGAGACCGGCCTGACCAATCCCAAGGTGCAGCCCCTTGACAGCGGCCGCCTGTACGGCAGCGAGAATATCGACATCTCCTCGGTGGAGCAGGGCTGGTTCAGCGTGGAAAAAGACGATCTGAGCGATGCCCGCAACGAGACCTTCAGCACCGCCACCTATTTCTCCGGCGAGTATGTCAACGGCCGGATTATCGCTCAGCGCAATGACGGCGACATCGTGCTGCTCACTCCCTACGGCACCTACTGGGAGTCCCAGATGCTCCTGGAGAGCTCCGCTGAGGCAGAGGGACAGGCCGGCTTCAACACTCTGTACGACATGGCCCTCCTGTACGACGCCGACGGCCCCGACCGGCTGTTCGCCGTGGGCTGGACCTACGATGGGAACACCACTCCCGCCGGCCAGTACAGCGGCTCTGCCAACCTGTACGAGCTCAAGTTCTATGAGAATGGCTACATTGATCTCCTGAAGACGCCCATCACCGGCCTGGAGGAAGGCGACGAGATAGTCACGCTGGCCATCAGCGACGACGGTATCTTCTACGGCATCGACACCGAGGGCGTGCTGCGGACCATTGATCCCAATACCGGCGCGTGCACGCGCATCCGGGAGATTACCGAGTTCACCGGCCTGGCGGGCTACGCAGGGGTTAATGTGGTTCAGTCCATGTGCTATGACCACGAGGAGGACGTGATCTACTGGGCGGCCCACAGCCAGAGCTCCAACGGCTACGCCTACAGCCACCTGTGCGAAGTGCTGACGATCGATCCCAGCCAGCCGGACTGCCCGGCGGAGGTCATCGGCAGCATGGGCCACTCCGGCGCCTCCGCCCTGTTTGTGCCCACGGAGCTGGAGTCCGACCTGTTCGAGCTGGACGTTGATCCCTCCAACTTCACCGTCAGCCCCTATGAGACCTACCTCCTGGAGGGCAAGAGCGCGTATCTCGACGTGGCCTGGAATCCCTGGAACGCCAAAGCCCAGGAGATCACCTGGGAGAGCAGCAATCCCGATGTGGTCACGGTGAACAGCAGAGGCCGCATTACTGCGGTGGTCCCCGGCACGGCGAGCATCACGGCCACAGCGCAGGTGTACGGCTCCCACAGCGATGAGAGCACAAACTGGGAGTATGTTACAGAGTGGTATGAGGTTACTCAGACTTGCTCCATCACCGTGGTTCCGTCCCAGGAGCATATGTACGGCTATGTGGTCACAGATGAGACCAACGCCAGCAACCAGCTCAAGTGGATCACTTACAGCGATACCAGCCCCAGAAGCATCACCCATCTGGGTGACTCCATCGTAACCGTGGACGGCGTGGAGACCAAGGCCATGTGGCAGGGCGGCACCTACTGCAACGGCGTGCTGTACACCGTTCAGTATGAGAGCCGCACCATTGACGACGTGATCTATCAGGGCACCGCGGTCTACCGCTCCGAGGTGACGCTGGACGAAAACGGCGTGGTCACCGGCATCGGCGCTCCGGAGGAGTTCAGCTTCACCGACGGCATCGAGGTGGGCAACATCAGCTTTGACTACACCACCGGCCGGATGTACGGCGTCGACCTGACCCATGGCGGCCTGTGCGTCATCGACATGGATACCGGCGCGATCGACTCCCTGGGTGAATTCCAGTTCGAGTCCTCCACCTCCTCCTCCGAGTCTGTCATGACCGCCATGTGCGTCATCTGCCAGGACGGGGACGCCATTATCCTGACTGCCAGCATGAACGGCAACCTGTACATTGTCAACCCCGATACCATGGTGTGCACCAATGTGGGCACCGCCGGGGCGGAGTTCTGGTTCTACGGCTCCATGCTCTACGACTACAACACCGGCAACATCTACTGGAACCCCTCTGCCGGCGGCACCAACAACCCCCTGTACCTGGTGGTGCTCACGGGCCTGGAGTACGGCCTTGATCAGGTGAGAGCCAATATCTACGACATCGGCGACGTGGCCAGCTCCGGCGGCGTGGAACAGACCGTGATGTTTACCATCCCCGAGGAGGGCAAGGAGCCTGAGACCAACTTTATCCCTGTGGAGGACATGTGGCTCACCGGCGGGGACACCCGCACGGCTCTGGTGGGCGGCTTCATCCAGCTGACCGCCGAAACAAATCCCGCGCGGCCCACCGTTCAGGCCAAGACCTGGACGTCCAGCGATCCCACGGTGGCCAGTGTGGACAATTTCGGCAAGGTCACCTGCCTGCGCGAGGGTGAAACCACCATCACCGTCACCCTGACCGACAGGGACAGAAGGCAGTACAGCGATACTGTGGACGTGACCGTCCTGGCCTCCGGCGGCAATCTGACCGCCCTGCTGGCCTATGATTCGGCCACCGGGTACCGGGACTTCTGGGTCACCATTCCCGACTACGCCCCCGCGCAGACCGTGGTCGGCACCCGTGTGGCGGACCTCTACAACATCCGCGCCGGCGAATACTATGACGGCTATTTCTACGCCTATGAGTATGACGGCACCTTCATCCGGGTGTCCGCCAGCGCCCCCATGGACTACACCGTCCTGGGCAGCTGGAACCTGCCGCTGCTCGGCGACAAGGTGGTGGATATGGCCTTTGACTACAAGACCGGCACCATGTACGCGCTGACCTCCAGCGTGGAGACCTTCTATGATTCTACCAACGGCTACTCTGGTACGCCCAAGTACAGCGACCTGATGACCGTGAACCTCCAGACCGGCGAACTGACCAAGGTGGCCACGGTGGATGCCATGGTCAACACCCTGGCCATCGACGGCGAGGGCACCATATATGCCGTCGGGTCTGAGGGGGCTGAGAGCCTGGCGAATGTCTATAAGCTGACGGTGAGCGGCGACGCCGCCCACTGCGAGAGCGTCGGAACGGTGGCCGCTTCCGTCCGCGCGTATCAGTACGGCAAGGTGACCAGCGGCTACGGACCCCAGATGACCTATGACTTTGCCACCAACCGCCTCTATCTGAAGGCGGCCGGCGAGCAGAACTGGGATGGGTCCACAGATGACGGCCTGTTCATGATCCAGCTGGACGAGAACGGGGAGGTGGATTCCACCGCATCCCTGGGCAAGATCGGTCTGTTCATCAACGGCGCCAGCACTGTGGCGGACGCCTATCTGGGTCTGCTGTGCGCCATCCCCGACGCGGCTGATCTGCCGGAGAGCGGGTATATCACCGGCGTGCTGCTGAACACCCATGCCGCTCAGATGCTTTCCGGCCAGTGCATGACCCTGACCGCTCAGGTCCAGCCCAGCGGCGCTGCCCATACGCTGAGCTGGAGCTCGGACAAACCGGAAGTTGCCACGGTGGACGAGGGCGTTGTCACCGCCGTCGGCGCCGGCACGGCCACCATCACCGTCACCGCCGCCGACAACACGGGCAGAAGCTACACGGACAGCTGCACGCTCACGGTGGTGGAGTCCGTCGAGGATACCGACGCCTACGCCATCACCGACGAGGGCCTGGTCATCTTCAACCCCGAAGCGCCCAGTACCTATACGACCGTCATGGACATCAACAGCCCCGGCAACGTGGTTGGCATGGACGTAGATGTGGAAAATAAAGTTATCTACTATGTCCGCAATGAGGGCGGCTCCGCGATGCTGTACCGCCGCTCGCTGAACGGCGGACAGGAGAACTTCCTGGGTGCGCTTGGCGCCTACGTCACCTCCTTCTGCGATATGGCCTATGATTCCGAAACTCAGACGGTCTATCTGGCCAGCGGCTTGTACGTATTCCAGTACTATGTGCCCAACCTGAGCACGTCCGGGGACAACCAGCCCTCTGGCGCTGTCATGCCCTATGAGGAGGACATGGTCTCCGAGGGCAGCGTGTACGGCGTGACCGTTGCCGACGGCAGGGTGATTGCCCTGTGCAACAACTGGGGTGAGAATTACCTGTACCAGATCGACAACTTCAACACCGGCGAATGCACGTTCCTGGGCTTTATCGACGGGCTGAACATTGTTCCCTCCAGCACCGAGTTTGCCTATGATCCCGCCTCGGGCACCTACTACGCCACCAGCGCCAGAAGCGAGCTGTACGCCTTTACTGCGGAGGACCTCTATATGATGCGTGAGGAGCAGGATGAAGACGCGGCCCGGGTCATCGGCAGCGTGGGCAGCGGCCTGGATATCACCGGCCTGACCATCGCCGAGAGCCCCACGGCAGAGCAGCTGCAGCAGTGGAGTGCTGCTTATGAGCTGACCCAGGCGGGCACTGACGAAAAGGTGGAGACGGAGAGCTCCGGCGACGAAAAGGCAGAGGCGGAGAGCTCCAGCCTGACGCCTTCTGAGCCGGTAATCGTCGAAGAGCTCGGCGAGGATACGGCGGACTGATGCAAAAACCAGACGGCGCATCCAATGTGCGCCTGCCGCGGCACGCGGCATAAGAACCGGGAGGGCCCGGTCCCATCATGGGACCGGGCCCTCCCGGCATTGCTTTAGCGACCCTCTTTTTCTCCCGCTTCACAGCCGGACGAATGGTGTCCAGAACGAAGGCTGACTGTCTGCTGTGTTCCGGTCTTGCAGGCCGCAATGCTGTTGTTCTAGAGGTCTCGTATCATGGACAGGCAGAGTACAGACAGGCAAAGTGCACCCTGCTTGGTGTGGATGTAAGAGATGTTACCCATTTGCCGTTGGGAGTGTCCGCATACAACTCCCGATTGAGCAAATTTTGTACCGTGAATATGTTTGCCACAGGGTATTGTGTCCTGTGGGCGATATATGATGAGGTATTTTATTCCCACTCCACCGTGGCGGGGGGCTTGGAGGTGATGTCGTAGCAGATACGGTTGATGCCTTTGACCTCGTTGACGATACGTACGGACACCCGGTCCAGCACGTCGTAGGGGATGCGGGCCCAGTCGGCGGTCATGAAGTCGTCGGTAGTAACAGCACGGAGGGCCAGGGTATAGTCGTAGGTACGCCCGTCGCCCATGACACCCACAGAGCGGGTATTGGTCAGGACGGCAAAGTACTGGTTGATGCCGCCGTCCAGGCCGGCCTTGGCGATCTCGTCACGGAAGATGAAGTCGGCCTCCCGGAGCGTATCGGCCTTCTCCTTGGTAATGTCGCCGATGATGCGGATGGCCAGGCCGGGGCCGGGGAAGGGCTGGCGGGAGACCAGGTACTCAGGCAGGCCCAGCTCCCGGCCCAGCTGGCGAACCTCGTCCTTGAACAGGAGACGCAGAGGCTCGATAATCTCCTTGAAGTCCACATAGTCGGGCAGGCCACCCACATTGTGGTGGGACTTGATGACGGCGGCGTCGCCGGCGCCGGACTCAATGACGTCGGGGTAGATGGTGCCCTGAGCCAGGAAGTCCACGGCGCCGATCTTTTTGGCCTCCTCCTCAAAGACACGGATGAACTCCTCGCCGATGATCTTGCGCTTGCGCTCCGGCTCGGTTACGCCGGCCAGCTTGTCCAGAAAGCGCCGCTCAGCGTCCACGCGGACAAAATTGATGTCCCAGCGGGCAAAGGCGCGCTCCACCTCGTCGCCCTCGTCCTTGCGCATGAGTCCGTGATCCACAAACACGCAGGTGAGCTGATTTCCCACCGCCTCAGCCAGCAGAGCAGCCACCACAGAGGAGTCCACACCGCCGCTGAGAGCCAGCAGCACCTTGCCGCCGCCTACCTTCTCCCGAATCTCCCGGATGGCAGTGTTCTTGTAGTCCCCCATGGACCAGTCGCCGGCGGCTCCGCAGACCTCATAGAGGAAGTTGCGGATCATGGCCACGCCGTTCTCCGTGTGGTTGACTTCGGGGTGGTACTGCACGCCGTAGAAGCCCCATTTCTCGTCGGCAATCGCCACGTTGGGACAGGCGTCGGAGTGGGCCACCAGGTCAAAGCCCTCGGGCACCTTGGCCATGTAGTCGCCGTGGCTCATCCAGGAGATACCCTGGGCGGGCAGGCCCTTAAAGAGCTTGCAGTCAGTATTGTAATAGGTCTCCGTCTTGCCGTACTCCCGGGCGGAGTCGTTCTGAGCGGCGGTTACGCGGCCGCCCAGGGTGTGTGCCATGAGCTGGCAGCCATAGCAGATGCCCAGCACGGGGATGCCCAGATTGAAAATTTCGGGGTCAACGTGGGGAGCCTTCTCATCGTAAACGCTGTTGGGGCCGCCGGTAAAGATAATACCGATGGGCGCCATGGCCTTGATCTGCTCCAGAGGGGTAGTGTAGGGCTTGACCTCGCAGTAGACGCCGCACTCGCGCACGCGGCGCGCGATGAGCTGATTGTACTGACCGCCGAAGTCCAGGACAACGACAAGCTGATGGGACATCATCCGACCTTCTTTCTATGATTTTCCGCCGCTCCACAGAGGGGAGAGAAAACGGAATTTTATAGCTTAGGATACCATATTTCCGCCCTGGACGCAAGCAACGAGCCCTACAAACCGGGGCCTGTCCCCGTTCAGTTTGCCGTCATCTCTCACAGGGCGGGGCGGGCAGCAAAAGAAAACGACAAAAATTAACCGAGAGTATGTCAAAGTGGAAAATACTGTGCTACAATGGTATATCAGGTATTTTTGAGCGGGGTGAAGAGACGAATGGCAACCTTCCAAGATATCATCCTCAGTGAAATACACACTGGAGACCGGGTTCAGCTCTGCTACGGCCAGCAGGGTTCTCAGACAGCCACAGGCACCGTGCTGCGCATCAATGAAGTGCTGATTCACCTGAAAAGCGAGAAGAGTGAACCCAGAATTCTGCTGAACCAGATTATCTCCTTTGACATACTGCCGCCTGAGGAGGAAGAGGGCAATAGCGGGGGAGAACAGAAGGCCGCACCGGTTGTCCAGACCGCACCTGCCGGACATGTGCTGGCGGATCTGCGGGCAGAGCTCAGGCAAAAAGAAAAACCGCTGGACGTGAGAACAGTGGCCAAGCTGCTGCGCCAGGCTCTGAAGGAGGCGCCCAAAAGCGTCCGGGAGACAGCCAGCGGCGTGCTGGACAGCCTGGAGAATGCGGTCACCAACCATACCCTCCGGGAGAAGCTCCACGACCTGAAGGCCCGGACCAACCGGATTGAGCAGAATGCGGAGACGGCATCGGCCAAAGCGCTGCTGGCGGCCCTGATGGGCGTGCTTGAGATGGGCGCGGAGGAGTATGAGACGGCGGCCCGCTGCTTTACCGAGGCGGAGTGGCCGGAACTGGCCGCAGAGTGCCTAATCCAGGCCAGGAAGCCGGAAGAGGCTCTGCCTCTCCTGGTGCAGGCGGCCCTCAGCGGCCGCTGCCTCCAGTATGAAGGCTGCCGCGTTCTGGGCGAGGGGTGTCGGAAGGCGCGAAATCTCTCGCCCATCATCCGGGGCAAGGAGCAGACGGAGGACGAAGAAACCCTCCACCGCCTGCTGCTGGCCGCCGCTGTCGCGGCGGAACGGGAAAATATAGAGCTGGAGGGGGACGCCTCCTCTACGCCGGGCGAGCAGCTGGACGCCCTGTTCTACGCCCTGCCCGCCTCCTGGAAGGAGCTAAGCCAGGAGGTGCGGGACCGGGAGGAGCAGCTGGCCCAGGCAGAGCTGGAGCGGCAGAAGGAAGAGGCAGAGCCTGCGGAAAAGCCGGTGCTGACCACCACCATCCAGAATTTCTTCCCGGAAAAACGGTTTGGCTTCCTGCGGGTTGAGCCTGACAACATCTTTTTCTACATTACCCAGGTGACCGACCAGGATCTGGCCCTGCGGCAGCTGCTGGCCAAGGGAAATTTCAACGGCCTGGAAGTGTCCTACGAGCGGGGCATCAATCACCTGGGGGCTCTGGCGGCCTCCAACATCTGCCTGACCGAGGCCGGCCGGCGGGAGGCGGCCAGGCGCCTGGGCCAGGTGGGGCGGGATCAGTTCCAGCGGGGTACCATTCTGTTCTACCAGAAGGAGAAAACCTGGGGCAAGGTGGTGGATCTCCAGGGCAACAAGTGGTCCTTCAAGGACAACGCCCTGGTGGACCCCTGGCTGGAGGAGTACTGTCATACGACTTTTTTCTTCAGTGAGCAGGATGTGCTCTTCCGTCTGGAGACGCTGAAAGACGGCAAGCAGGTCGTGGGGCAGATGATGCGGGAGCGGCCTTTTGACGAGACGGAGATCAGCTATCACCAGCTGAAGCCGTCGGCCGAGCGGCTGGAGCAGTGGGCGGCCTTTACTGCGGCCCTGAACGCGCCGCCCGAGCAGAATGAGCATGATCCCTATGAGGACTACCCCTATGAGCCGCTGGAGCCTGAAACGGAGCAGTCCGGCGAAAAAAAGGACAAGGAGCCGCTGAGCAAGCGCGTGCAGTCTGCGCCGGAGGAGAGGCAGAACGGGGACGGCGGGCAGCAGGCTGAGGAGCCCCGCCAGAGTGCTCCCGTCCCGGCGCCCAGACCGGAGCCCAAGGCGGAGTCCGAGCCGCTGCGGAAGGCCACGGCCTGGAAGATGGGTGATCCCTGTCCCAACTACGACCAGGCCCATCAGCTGCTGATCCGGGGCAGCCTGGAGAAGGCGCTGCACTACTACAAGCTGGCCCTGGAGCGGGAGGAGAAGCTGGAGTCCACCGTGGCGGACCTTATCGGCCTGTACAACCGACTGCCCGACAGGTGGCAGGACGCGGTGGACCTGTTCAATCACTACCGGGACTATCTCACCAAGGAGAAGGCCCTGAACCTGGAGATCCAGATCTACCAGAAGGGCAAGACCACCGAGGCCCTGGAGCACCTGTGCACAGTGCTGGAGCAGGCCATCCGGGCAGCCACCAGGGGCAGCCGAAAGTCCCACCACATGATCCAGAAGGCCCAGACCTATATCCGCCTGGGGCGGTACAGCGAGGCCCTGGAGACCTACCGCAGGTGGCGGGACCTGTACAGCCAGTACCGCAGCACGCCGGAGGGTGACCGCCTGGCCAAGGCCGAGCTGTCGGTGAAGAAGGGAGAGGCCACCTGCTACTACCACCAGGGCGAGTTTACAGAAGCTGAGCGCCTGGCCAAGGAGGTGCTGCGCCTCTATCCGGCCGACCCCATCGCCAACGGCATTCTGGACCACACGCTGGGTGTGGGCACCTACAACCAGGATGAATTCAACGATCTGAGCTATGACGAGGACGCCGACGAGGACCCCACCGACGGCCTGCTCAACGGCTATGTGCTCTCCCGCATCCGGAACCTGGATCTGGCTGCGGTGGTCAAGAGCCACATCTCCGACGGACGCTATGTGGGCACGCCCGCAGAGGCGGCGCAGGAGATCCGCCAGCAGTCCAGCGCCCGGGGCGGATCGGCCAAGACCCGCAGCGACAAGCTCTTTGCCGCAGCCCGAATTATTGACGAGATGCTGGACCGGTACGAGCCGGAGAACCGGCTGGGGCCTCTGTGGAAGAAGGAGCTCACCCTTCAGAACGAGAAACTCTGCGCCTCCAGAGCCATTGCCGCCTGGGGCGACTACATGGTGGACAACGCCAACCAACTGGACACCGCCCGCTTTGCTTATCTGTCCTGCCTGCCCAATCTGGGGCCCAAGAACCGCTGCTTCCGGGATTCGGTGAACTGTTTCCTCCGTTCCTACACCATGGGCCAGCGGGAGCTGTCTGCCTTTATCTCTCAGCAGGCCGCCGGAAGCGGACACGACACGCTGGAGTTCCGCTTCCTCTCTGAGCGGAGCCTGGCTGACGCCCTGTACCCCGAGTTCCTGGTGGGAGTACTGCGCCTGATGCGGGAGCTGAGGGGCCGCCGGCTGGACTTCAAGCAGGGACTGTATGACGCCAAGCACCTTCGGGAGGGCCTGCTGCGCCAGCTGGGCCGGGTCTTGGAGACGCCGGTAACCATGCGGGAGGACATGGCCGACTTCAGCAATCTTCTTGTCCGTGCGGGCGACCGGCTCCGCAAGCGGGAAGAGGAGCTGGAGCGGTATATGGAGGAGTGCGCCCGCCACGTGATGGGCAGCCTGGAGGAGGAACGCAGCTTCCACGAGCTTCAGTCTCCCGACTGGGCCAACTGGCTGGATGCCACCGACTACGCCCGGCTCCAGGAGTTCTGCGACATCCTGCGCCGGGAGTGCGACTACCACAAGGGCATGGACTTTGAGCACCGGGCTGAGTGCCTGAAGGACACCATTCAGCGTATCGACCAGCTCAACGCCGCTATCCGGGAGACGCCGACCCGCCTGTCCTTTGACGTGTATGTTCCTGCGCTGGAGGATATTCGGAGCCAGCTCACCGAGCAGCAGACCAACATGTATGAGATGCTGCCGCCCCAGCTCACCTGGGAGCTGTCCACGCCGCCCCACTATGACAGCAGCGGCGAGGTACGGGTGTACCTGACCGTGTCCAACCAGCGCAACCACCAGACAGCCGACACCATCGAGTACGAGGGGGAAGGCGAGGACATTGTCTCCTGCCGCCCTGAGGACGACCGGGGCAGCATCAACGGCCTGCGGGGGGACACCCACACCGAGGTCATCCTGCTGGTGCGCCTCACGGAGCAGGCCCGGCAGATGGGCAGCTTTACGCTCAATCTGCGGTACAGCTACCGCTATAACCGCACAGCCAAGGACTTCACCAAGAGCGAGCCCCAGGAGACGGAGCTGACCTGCGTGGTGCGGACCGAGCAGTTCCGCAAGCTGGCCAACCCCTATACAAAGAACATCGGCAGCCCCATGCACGATGTCAGCATGTTCTATGGCAGAAACGATGAGCTGGACCGGATCTGCGACAAGATCTGCCCCCCTGACGCGCCGCCCAGTTACAGCCACGGCATTGCCATCTACGGCCAGACCCGTACCGGAAAGAGCAGCCTGCTCTACCATCTCAAGCGCCGCCTGAGCCAGCCGGCCTACCGGGACCGGGTGGTGATCTGGGAGGTTCAGAACATGGGAGACATCCTGATGGACAGCGGCAACGCGGTGGTGGGGTTCTTCTATCATCTGCTGAACATCGCCCAGGAGGCCTTTGACAGCCGGCCTGAGCTGGCCGCCATCCTGGCTGAGCGGGAGGTGGAGAACCCGGCGGACAGGATTCTGGAGCGGCCGGAATACGCCTCCGTACTCTTTGCCAACTATATGCGCCAGCTGGACCGGATTTTCCGGGAGCGGGGCATGGTGGTTGTGGTGCTGCTGGATGAGTTCACTTATCTGCACACCAAGATCAAGGAAGGGGCCATCACCAGCGACTTTATGAAGTTCTGGAAAGGCTTCCTGCAGAACTACTGTGTGTTCGCCGTGGTGGCCGGACAGGACGACATGCCGGACTTCATCCGGGAGAACCAGAACGAGTTTGCGTGCATGGAGCTGATGCGCATCACCTATCTGGAGGAGGAGCCTGCCAAGCAGCTCATCCGTGAGCCCCTGATGCGGGAGAACAACCTTCCGGAAACCCCCTTCCGGGAGGGCGCGGTGGACACTCTGTACGATCTGACAGCGGGCAGCGCCTATCTGACCATTCTGCTGTGCGCCAACCTGGTGGACTACATGAACGTCAGCGGCGCGGCCATGGCAGGGGAGGCCATTGTAAAGAGCTTCCTGCGGACCCGGGCCTTTGGGAGGATGTCCTTCCTGGACGAGTCCATCTTTGAGCCCCAGCTCAACGAGCGGGGCCGGCCGGAGCTGCGGGAGATCAACGAGAAGATCCTGTTGGCTGTGGCCCGGATTTCCCGCACCACGGGACAGGCCAGCCTGCGGGAGATCTGCGCGGCTCTGCCTGGGGAGGACGATGTGCAGAACGCCCTGGATCGGCTGGTGCAGCGCAACGTGCTGGAGCAGGTGACCGGAGACGCCTACCGCATTGAGGTTAAGCTGCTGGAGCGCTGGCTGTTGGAGACAAGAGGGGAATAGAGATGAGAAAGACAAATCGGTTTTTGGCGGGCCCCCAGGTGTCCGGGGACTCCTTCTTCGGGCGCAGAAAAGAGCTGAACTGGCTGGGAGAGTGGATGTTCGGCGCCCTGCCCTGCTGCGGCCTGTCCATTGTGGGGCCCCACCGCATCGGAAAGAGCTCCCTGGTGGCCCAGGTACTGCGGGAGCACGCGGGCCAGGACAATGTGCTGGTTATCAGGATGAATATGGCCGAATACCCGGACGCGGCCTCTTTCTGGTATATTTTTGCGGAAGAACTGGAGAGCGGGCTGCGCGAGAAGGGCATATGGGACGACGGCCTGGAGCGGGCGCGGGAGAAGCTGGAGTGCGTGGCGGCAAAGGCCAGCAACTGGTATATTCGCATGCGCCAGCCTCTTATCAATATGCTCAGCAAGACTCGGGCCCAGGGCCTGCGGGTGCTCTGGGTGGTGGATGAATTCGACGCGGCCAGGTGGGTGCTGGATGAGAAGTGCTACTTCCAGTTTATCCGCACCCTGTCCTCTGAGACAGACCGGTACAATATGACCACCATACTGATCTCACGCAGCCCGGTGGCGGAGATTGAGCGCAGCGCCGACGGCATCTCCACGTTTCACGGCGTGTTTGCCACCTTCCCGCTGTACGGCTTTAACGACCAGGACATGGACGAGTTCTACGGCGCCATGACGGACTACGACATCTTCCCCGATGGGGAGATGAAACGGCGGCTGGAATATTACTGCGGCCGGATTCCCTACCTGCTCTCCATGTTTGCCCGGGAACTGGTGGAGGATCAGATGCAGCAGCGGAAGGTGGACGCCGACCGGGTGGAGGAGATTTTTGCCCGGCGGCTGCGCAGCGATATTGAGGACTTCTACGCGACCCTCCGCAACCGCTTCCAGGAGGACCATCAGCTGGAGGCCATGCTGGGCGCGCTGTTTGGCCCGATGACATTGGATGAGCAGCGGAATGTGAGCGTGCTGGAGCAGCGGGGCTATCTGAGCGAGGACGAGAATGGGTACTACTCCATGACCCGGGACTTCACCGTATATCTTGAACTGCAGCAGACCAATGTGCCTCTGTTTGAGACGCTGATTCGGGCGGAGCGGCGGCTCAAGGAGATGATACAGGCAGAGTTCCCCGCCATGGGTGACCTGCGCTATGAGCCCGGCAGGCCCAAGGAGGAGGAAGTACGCCGGTGGGCGGCGGCGCTGGGCCCCTACCAGAGCGCGGGCCTGCCCGGACACCTGGATTTTCTGGAAAAAACCTATAACAGCTGCCGTACCCTGGCCAACTGGCAGGAGAACCCCTCCTTCCTGGACGGCATTACCCTGGGCACCGTGGTCAGCATCATCACCACCAGCTGGGACAAGTGCTTTGCCAAGTATTTCCCGGAGGACGAGGGAAAGAAGTGGAGGGAGCGGCTGGAGGAATTCCACCAGATCCGCAATCCTGTCATGCACGCCAACGGACACCTGATTCCACGGGAGGTCCTCAAGCGGGTGGTAGAGAGCTGCCAGAGCATCTGCAGTCTGTAAATCAGAACAGAGGAAGGAGAGACCTGTCCACGCGGGCAGGTCTCTCCTCCTTTTTGTTATTCGCTTTTGATGGCCTCCAGAGCAGGGATCTGGACCGCTTTGTTGGCGGGGTAGTATCCGGAACCCAGGCCGATGAACACGGAGAAGACGATGGCAAACAGAAGAAGCCACGGCGGAATGACGGACACCCGGTTGACTGCCTCGCCTCCGATGATGGCGGGAAGCAGATTCTCTGCCGATGGCCCCAGGGAGACCAGATTGATGATCACCGAGACGATAAAGCTGACGGCGCAGCCGATGAGGCCGCCAATAAGGCCGATGGCTCCGGCCTCGGAGAGGAACATGACCCGGATATCTGTGACATAGCAGCCCAGGGACTTCATGATGCCGATTTCCCTCGTCCGCTCGGAGATGGACATAATCATGGTGTTGGTAATGCCCAGGGCCGCCACAAAGAGGGAGATGGCGCCCAGGCCGCCCAGCATCATCTGCTTCTGCTGGGCCTCCTTCTCCATGGGCTTGCGGATGCTCTCCATGGAGTCGGTAGAGTAGCCCATGGCCCGGATCTCCCTCTCCACCGGTTCCACCATGTCGATGCCGGACACCTTGACCATGACCGATTCGTAGGGGACGGATTTCTTTTTGTTCCCCTGGATCTTGTCCAGCAGCTTGCGCAGGTCGGCCATGCTGACGATAATTCCATCAGAGGTCTCGCCGCCCTTGGAGTAGTCCTCCTTGACCATGGCCGCCGGATTGACGGTAACGGAGAACTTGCTGCCCTGAGCTTCGATTTCCATGGTATAGGAGGCCTTCATGGCGTCAAAATAGGGGGGCGGCGCGTTGTCCGCACCGCTGCTGGGGTCCCAGCCGCTGCCCCAGAGATCCACCATGTTGCGGCCCTCGGGCCGGAGGGTGTCCCGAAAGCCGTAGGCCAGAAACTGCCCCACAATTACGTCGCCGCTCTTGGCGGGGGGATGCCCTGACAGAAGCTGGTAACCCATCTTCTCCAGCTCGTCCGTATCCAGCCCCACGACGGTGGTCCAGTCGGATACATAGCGCTTGCCGTTGCCGGTGACGAGGGTAATGGAGTCGGCCTCCAGCCGCAGCCTGGGGGTGACGGCCTCCACGCCGCGGAGAGACCGGATTCGCTTGAGCAGCGGGTCGTCCAGCTTGATCTTGCCCCGGCCGCCCCGGGGGGCGTTGACAGTAATAATGGTCAGATCTCCCATTTCGGAGAGCAGCCGCTCCTGGGCTTCCTTCATGCCGATGCCCAGGGACACCATAATGACAATGGAACAGCAGCCGATGAGCACGCCCAGCACCGTGAGAAAGGTACGGGATTTCCGGCGCATCAGATTCTGAAGGCACATGCGGAGGAGATCGTTGCGCTTCACAGCTTATCCCTCCCCGCCGGAGCTGCCGGAATGCTCATCGTTCCAGTCGCTCCAGTCCTCCTGGGCGGCGTCGGCGGCCTTCTTCTTCCGAATAATCAGCACTGCGGCCAGAACCAGCACCACTGCGCCGGCGCCGGTTGCCACCGGCACCACCGGGAAGCCGACATCCTCGGGAGGCAGGTCATCGGGGGAGTAGTCGTCGGCAGGGGGGACGTCAACAGCGCTGAGCGTGATGGGAAATTCCCGGGTCTGCACCTGCTGATCGCCGTTTTCATAGGAGATTTTCAGCACCAGCTTGATGTCGCCCTCCTGCTCGGGGGTGAGGGCGAAACCCACGTTGCCGCTGGTGCCTGCGGTGACGTTGCCCAGGTACTGGGTGCGGGCAGGGGTAGAGACTCCCTCGCCCTCCACAGTGGCCTCCAGATTGGCCAGGTCGTCCTTGCCCTTGTTGACGTAGGACAGCAGGATCTCCGTCTCCTCGCCAACATTGACCGACTCTGGCACAGTGGGGGCGTTGATGTGGAACCGGTCGGGCTGGTACACGGGCAGGGAGATTTTGATGTCCGCGCTGGCCTGGGACCGCTTCTCGCCGTCTACATACTCGTACTTGAAGCCCACACTGATATTTTGAGCGCCGCTCTTGCTGGTGGGCACAGTGCGCATAGGCACATCCTGGATCTGCCTGCCGCCGGCAGGAAGGCTGCTGTAATAGAAGGTGTTGGTGCTGCCGTCCATGGTGAAGCTCTCGCCGCCGTCCACAGTGACCACCACGTTCTCGATGCCCACCTTGCCGGTATTTTCAAAGGTAAAGCTGAGGGGGAACTTGCTTCCCGCCGCCACTGAGGCGCCCCCGTAGGAGAAGTCCCGGATGACGATGCTGGGCACCGATGTATCCGACTTGAGTGTGGCGTTGGCCGAGAGGCTGACCTTGTCGGAGGCCGTGGCCTGGGCCATGGTCTCGCCGTTGTCGTAGCTGTACTTCAGCTCGGTGGCGATGGACTGGGTGGTAGAGGAGATCTCTGCCGCCGCCTTTATCTTCAAGCTGATGGAGGCGCTCTTGCCCGGCTCAAGGTCGGGCAGGAGGAAGGTGGAGGTGTCGTTGAGCAGGATAAGGGAGTCGGAGGGGGTCACCGAGGCGGAGGGAGAGACCAGCTTGGCGGCGCCCGCGTTCTGGAAGGTGACGGTCAGCCCCAGGGTCTCTCCAGCGGAGATGGGCTTATTCACCGCCGAGCGGGTCACCAGCACCACCGGCTGGGGGACGCTCTCGCGCGCCTGGGCGGGGATGTTGACCTTGTCGGAGACCGTGGCCTGGGTCAGAGTGGTGCCGTTGTCGTAGCCGTACTTCATCTCAGTGGCAATGGACTGGCTGGTGGAGGAGACGGTCTTGGCCGCTTTGACCTTGAGGCTAATGGAGGCGCTCTTGCCCGGCTCAATATCGGACAGGAGGAAGGTAGACACGTCATTGAGGAGCATCAGGGACTCGGAAGGCGCCACCGTCACCACCGGAGCCACCAGCTTGGCGGCGCCCGCGTTCTGGAAGGTGACGGTCATCTCCCTGGTCTCGTCGGGGGCGATGGGGTTGTCCATAGGGGAGCGGGTGACAATGACCACCGGCTGGGGGACGCTCTCGCGCGCCTGGGCGGGGATGGTCACCTTGTCGGTGACGCTGCCCTGGACGGTGGCAATGTTGTTGTAGTAGTTGAACTTCAGCTCCACGCCCAGGGACTGACTGGCCGAGGGGATGACGGCGGCAGCCTTGATCTTCACCTTGAGCGTGACGGACTTCTTGCCGGGAATCTCATCCAGCACAAAGGAGGAGGAGCCGCTGGAGAGGAGCAGACCGTCGGAAGGGGTGAGGGTGACCACCGCGGATTTGAGACGAGTGGTGCCCAGGTTCTGGAAGGAAAGCTCAATCTCCTTCTCCTGCCCCGGCTGAAGGGGGGAGGCAATGTCGCTGCGGGAGATAAGGACCATGGGGGCCGGAGCGGCCTCTGGGGTGATATCGACGGGAGGCGCGGGGGTGGGAGCCTCATAGACCACCGCCTCGGTGATGGTGATCTCCATGGTCTGATAGGAGGCGGAATCTCCGGCCTTGCCGATCTGGAGACGGAGGATCTGCCCCACGCCTTTGTACTGGAGCCCGGTGAGCTGGATGGCGTAGATCAGGGGCTGGCCGGGGGAAGAGGTCTTGCTGACAGAGACGGTTCCGCCGGTAAAGCTGTCGTCCAGCTTGGTGATGTCCAGCCCGGCGGGATCACTGGAGCCGGTGCCGTCCCCAGTGTCCTTGACGGACACGGTGATGTTCACGGTGTTTCCTTTGGTAATGCTGCCCACGGTTCCGCCGGCTGCGTTTTTTACGGTGTAGCCGGTGATGTACAGGCTGCCGCCCTCGGCCCGGGCGGCCAGGGGGACAAGGGCCGTGACCAGGGCCAGCAGCATGAGAACGGAGAAGATACACTGAAAACGGTTATGATTCATAGTGCTTGCGCTCCTTGTTGTTGACTTGATTGCGGACGATTTCGCCGTCGATGAGGGTGACGATGCGGTCGGCGTAGGAGGCCATCTCCGGGTCGTGGGTGACCAGAATGATGGTCTGGTGGTAGTCCCGGGCAAAGGAACAAATCATGTTCATGATCTCCACTGTGGTCTTGGAGTCCAGGTTTCCGGTGGGTTCGTCGGCGAATACCACGTCGGGCCGGGCGATAAAGGCCCGGGCGATGCCCGCCCGCTGCTGCTGGCCGCCTGACATCTGCCGGGGAAAGTGGTCCAGCCGGTGGGACAGGCCCACCTGGCAGAGAATTTTCCGGGCCGCCTCCTCCCGCTGCCTCCGGGGTACACCCCGGAACATAAGGGGCATGGCCACGTTTTCTGTGGCGGTCAGATTAGGCAGCAGGTTGTAGGACTGGAACACAAAGCCCAGGTGCCGCTGGCGGAAGGAGGCCAGCTGGTTTTCGCTCAGCCGGGAGATGGGCACGCCGCCGATGGACACATTGCCCCGGGTGGGCTTCTCCATCCCGGCCAGCTGGTTGAGCAGAGTGCTCTTGCCTGAGCCGGAGGTGCCGAAGATGCAGCAGATCTCCCCCCGCATAACATTTAAATTGATGCGCTTGAGTGCCACAACCGTCTCGTCGCCAACGGGGTACTCCTTGCGGAGGTCCTTGACCTCGATGATGGGGCGGCTGCGCAGGTCAGATCCATTCATCGGTTCTGCCCCCTTTCTGACACAGAGCATACACCCCCAGTCTTTGTTTGCCGTTTGCGTCGATTTAAGATTCGTAAAGAAAAACGTAAGGAAAACACAAAAGACGTCCGCCGGACCAGTAGTGGTCCGGCGGACGTCTTTTGCTTCAGGGAGCAAGAGGGAGACGAAGGATGAACTCGGTGCTCCTGTCCGGGCTCGGGCGGGGTGAGAGGGTCACAGTGCCGCCGTGCTTCTCCACAATTCGCTTTGTGATGGACAGACCCAGGCCGCTGCCCGTGCCGGAGCGGGCGTCGCTGCCCACCACAAAGGGCTCAAAGATGGACTTGGCCCGGTCGGGAGGAATGCCGGAGCCGTTGTCCGCCACCCGGAGGACTGCGGCTCTGTTTTCCACCGACACGTCAAAAAAGAGAATGGTCCCCATCCGGTTGTGGCGCAGGGCGTTGGAGAGCAGATTGTCCACCACCCGGCGGAACTGGAGCTGGTCCAAGGCGCAGAACACCGGCTTCTCAGGGATGGACACCTCCAGGGAAAAGCCGGCCAGGTCAATCTCGTCATACTTGTCCGCCAAATATTCCCTCAGAAATTCGCACAGATCGGTGCGCTCAGTGTGGAGGACAAAAGCGGGGTGCTCCACCTTGCTGTACTCATGGAAGGCGTTGACCAGCTCGGTGAGGGCCTCCGCCTTGCCCTGGATGGCCCGCAGATAGCGATTGACCTCCTCGGGGGGGACCTTGCCGTCACAGATGGCGTCGATGTACCCGGCGATGACGGTAATGGGAGTTTTCAGGTCGTGGGAGATGTCGGCAATAAGCTTTTGGCGGCCCTGGTCCAGCCGTCTCCGCTCCGCTTCGCTTTTGGCCAGCCGGTCAGAGAAGCGGTCAAAGCTCTCACCGATGAGGCGGATCTCCCGGGGGCCGCCGCAGTCCCCTACCCGGACCACCCGGCCCTCTGACTGGGACACCACCGCCTCGTTGAGCCGCCGGAGGGGGCGGCCGATTTTCCGGCCCATCCACCAAATGAATACGCCGGCGCCTGTCAGATACAGCGGGATAAACAGCAGCCAGATCCGCCAGGAGTGGTTGTAGTGCTGGAAATAGACCTCGTCGGTAATATAGGTGTTGCGCAGCAGTACCGTCATGAGCTGGCCGGACGGGTTCGGATAGGTCTCCCGGGAAAGGTAGGCGTTGGAGAAGCGGGTGCCGGTTAGGTAGAGAAACTCCCGCCGGGTATAGCTGGTACGGTCATCTCCAAAGCCGCCGTATACCACCTGAAAATTGCTGTCCAGCACCATGGTCTCGGTCCGATCCGGCGTGCCGTCTGGGGCAAAGAGCTGGCGTATCAGCAGGCAGCGGGGTTCTTCGCCCTGAAAGGAGGAGAGATCGTAGACGCTGATCTCCTCAGATCCGCTCCACAGGGGGACAAAGCCCAGCTCCGAGGGGGTGCACTGGGCGTCAAATCCGCTGCCAGAGGCATATACCAGGGCGCCGCCGCTGTCATAGATGGCAAAGTCGTTGCCCGCCCGGCCCAGATAACGGCGCAGGGTCTCATAGTTCCCGGCGGCCAGGGCCGGGTCGGACAGCAGGGAATTCCAGTCTGCCGGCTGGTACAGGCTGTCCAGCCAGCTGTTCCACAGAGCAAACACCACGCCGGCCATGGCCAGCAGCGTCAGGGTGAAGAACAGGTAGTTGCGTACCAGCAGACCGAAGAGGCCTCCCCGCACTTTTTTATTTTTCAAGCTTATACCCCAGTCCTCTCACAGTAATAATGTAGCGGGGATTTCTGGGATCGTCCTCAATTTTCTCCCGCAGCTTGGAGATATGCACCATCATGGTGTTGTCGTCTCCCTCAAAGTAGTTGCCGATGGCCCCTTCGTAGAGCTGGATTTTGGTGAAAATGCGGCCGGGAGAGCGCATGAACAGGGCCAAAATTTTGTACTCCATGGGGGTGAGGGGGATGGGAACGCCGCTTTTGGTCAGCTGAAAGGCGGCGGTGTCCAGAGTCAGATCCCGCACGGTCAGCAGGTCGCCGCTGCTGCGGGCGGCCCGGCGGAGCTGGGCCTTCACCCGGGCCACAATCTCTACCGGGTTGAAGGGCTTGGCAATGTAGTCGTCCGCACCCAGGTTCAGGCCCAGAATTTTGTCGTTGTCCTGGCTTTTGGCAGAGAGAATGAGAATGGGGATCTCACTGTACTTGCGCAGGGCGCGGGTGAGCTCAAAGCCGTTCATCCCGGGCATCATGATGTCCAGAATGGCCATGTCGGGCGCATGCTCCCGGGCAAGAGCCAGGGCGGTGCTGCCGTCCTCCGCCTCCAGCACCCGAAAGCCGTCCCCCTCCAGATACAGCCGCAGCAGGGCGCGGATGTCCGCGTCGTCCTCGGCAATGAGAATCAGTGGATTCAAACAGAGGCCCTCCTTTGCAGAAACAATTTCTGAGGACATTCTATCAGTTCCCTCTGCCTGTGGGAAGCCCCAATGGTACGAAAGGCGAAAATCTTTGTAAATCTTAAGGTGGAGCAGAGAGAGAATACAGCTTTGTCCGCTATGCTGGACACACACGCGCGGGAGACAGCCCCGGAGTTCTGTCCGCGCTGGAGATAGATGCCCCGACCGGGGAAACCGGTCGGGGCCCGCTGATTTTTACCTGGGAAAGGGTGTAAACCATGTTTCAGATGCCCCATATTGCGGTGCTGGCCTGTACCGCGCTTCTTACTTTTCTGGCCTGCCGCCGGGCCGGACGCGCGCCGCAGAAGGCTGTGGAGCGCTGGCTCAGGATAGGGGCCGTGGCAGCGCTGCTCTTCGACCCGGCCTACTGGCTCTGGGAGGTGAGCCGCTTCGGACGCATGGACCCGGCCACCTCTCTGCCGCTGTACCTGTGCTCCCTGTTCTGGCTGCTGCTGCCTCCGGCGGTGTTTGCCCGGCGGAACTGGCTGGGACAGATGGCCGCCTCCGCCGTGTGCACCGTGGGCCTGCTGGGAGGCGTGTTCGGCCTGGTCTTCAATATCTACCTCAACCGCTATCCCTTCCTCAGCTTTGTGCCGGTGCGCAGTCTGCTCTACCATATGCTGATGGTGCTGGTGCCGGCGGTGATGTGGAGCAGCGGCTGGTACCGCCCCAGGCGGGAGGACCGGTACCGCTGCTTTGTGCCGGTGGCCGCGCTGGTGGGGGTGTGTCTGGTGCTCAACCGGCTGTTCGGCTGGGACTACTGCTATACTGCCGGCGGCGTGGGCACTCCGTTGGAAAAGCTCAGCGGGGTGCTGCCCGGGGGGCTGTTTCTGCTGGTGCTGTACGGGGGCCTGCTGGGGCTTATCCAGCTGCTGTTCTACCGGCGTATCCCAGAGAATGGTAACGAAGAGACAGACTGCGCAGAAGATGGTGAAAATACACAAAAGAGCTTTTGAGCACTCACTGAAAGTTGTGAAGTAATTCACGATTTACCGTAGTTTTTTCATAGAACACAGTAGATTTTTCTATCGTCTTTTGGCCCTCCAGCCTCTAAAATGAGAGACACAGAGGAGGCGCTGCCGCCTCCGATAAGGAAAGGAAACAACCCATCCAAATCAACAGGAGGAATCAAGATGAAGAAGAAACTGGCTCTGATTCTGGCGGCTGCTATGATGATCGGTCTGATTGCCGGATGCTCCAACAACACCCCAAGCGGCAGCGGGACCCCCTCCGGCGGCGGAGGCGCCGACGCCATGCGGGTAGATGTGTTCTACTATGACTTCTCCGATGTGTACATCTCCACCGTCCGCGCCGCCATGGACGAGCAGCTCAAGGCCATGGGCATCGAGCCCAACAACTGGGACGCCGCCGGCTCCCAGCCCACCCAGACCGACCAGGTCAACACCGCGATTACCGCCGGCTCCGACCTGCTGATTGTCAACATCGTGGAGACTGCAACCTCCTCTCCCGCACAGGACATCGTGAATGCCGCCAAGAGCGCCGGCATCCCCGTCATCTTCTTTAATCGGGAGGTGGCCGACAACGATGTTATCAACAGCTATGAGAAGTGCGCCTTCGTGGGCACCAACGCCCCCGACGCCGGCCACATGCAGGGCGAGATGATCGGCAACTACCTGCTGGACAACTACGACGCCGTGGATCTCAACGGAGACGGCGTGATTTCCTACGTCATGTTCAAGGGCCAGGAGGGCAACGCCGAGGCCGAGGCCCGCACCCAGTTCGCCGTGGAGGACGCCGACAAGCTCCTGACCGAGGCCGGCAAGCCCGCCCTGTCCTATTATGACGCCTCCGCCTCCACCAAGTATCTGGTTGACACCGAGGGCAAGTGGTCCGCCAAGGCCGCCAACGACTACATGGTCGCCCTGCTGGGCTCCTACAACGAGGACAACAACAACATGGTTGAGCTGATTATCTGCAACAACGACGGCATGGCCGAGGGCGCCATCTCCGCCCTCCAGAACGTGGGCTACAACAAGGGCGTCGACGAGAACGGCGAGCCTCTGTCCACCAACATCCCCGTCTTCGGCGTGGACGCCACCGACTCCGCCAAGGCCCTCATCAAGGCCGGCAGCATGGTCGGCTCCATCAAGCAGGACGCCGTGGGTATGGCTACCACCATTAACGCTCTGGTGAAGAACGTGAAGGACGGCGCTGAGCTGATGGCCAACACCGACCAGTTCACCGTGGACAGCGACGTGGCCAAGATCCGCGTACCCTACGCCATGTACGACGCCACCAGCGAGGGCTAACATCAGCGCCAAGCTGAACAGCGGCATCAGCCCCTATTGAGAAGCAGACGGCCGAGCGGGGCTGCCATTGAGGCAGCCCCGCTTGCGGCCTGGCGCGGAATCAACGCTTGAGCCCCGGACCCATGGGGACCGGGAATGAAGCGATGATTCCACGCGGTGAGAGGAGGAAGAATATGGAGCAGCCGGCACTGCTGGAGATGCGCGGCATCTGCAAGGAGTTCCCGGGCGTCAAGGCCCTGGACAATGTGGACCTGACGGTCCGCCCCGGCACCGTCCACGCCCTCATGGGCGAGAACGGCGCGGGCAAATCCACCCTGATGAAGTGCCTGTTCGGCATTTACCGCCGGGACAGCGGCACCATCATCCTGGACGGCAAGGAAGTGGACTTCAAAAGCGCCAAGGACGCCCTGGAAAACGGCGTGGCCATGGTCCACCAGGAGCTGAACCAGGCCCTGACACGCAGCGTACAGGACAACCTCTGGCTGGGCCGTTACCCCAAGAAGATGGGCATCATGGTCAGCGAGAGCGAGATGAAGAAGCGCACCAGGGAGATCTTCGAGACCCTGGGGGTAAACGTCAATCCCAGGGCCATTATGTCCACCCTGCCCGTCTCCCAGCGGCAGATGGTGGAGATCGCCAAGGCCGTGTCCTACGATTCCAAGATCATCGTCTTTGACGAGCCCACCTCCTCCCTGACGGAGACCGAGGTGGAGCACCTGTTCCGCATCATAAACATGCTGCGGGACAAGGGCTGCGGCATCATTTACATCAGTCACAAGATGGAGGAGATCCTCCGCATCAGCGACGATGTGACCATCATGCGGGACGGCCAGTGGGTGGCCACCCGTCCGGCCAGGGAGCTGACCATGGACGAGATCATCCGCCTGATGGTGGGCCGGGAGCTGACCAACCGCTTCCCGCCCAAGACCAATCACCCCGGCGAGGTTATCCTGGACGTGCAGCACATCTCGGGCAAATACACCCGCCTGAGGGACGCCACCTTCCAGCTGCGGAAGGGAGAGATTCTGGGCATCGCCGGCCTGGACGGCTCGGGCCGCACCGAGGTGCTGGAGAACCTGTTCGGCGCTATGACCCGGGGAGGGGGAACCATCACCCTCCATGGCAGGCCCATCCGAAACAAGAACCCCAAGGAGGCCATCAAGAACGGCTTTGCCCTCCTCACCGAGGAGCGCCGGGCCACCGGCATCTTCGGCATCCGCGACATCAAGGAGAACACTGTGGTGTCCAGCCTAAAGGACTATCTTCTGGGCGGCTTCTGCCTCAGCGACAAGAAAATGCGGGACAAGACCGACTGGGCCATCCAGGCCATGCACATCAAAACTCCCACTCAGCGCACCCAGATCCGCTCCCTGTCCGGCGGCAACCAGCAGAAGGTTATCATCGGCCGCTGGCTGCTCACCAAGCCGGAGGTGCTGCTGCTGGACGAGCCCACCCGCGGCATCGACGTAGGCGCCAAGTACGAGATCTACCAGCTCATCATCGATCTGGCCAACGAGGGCAAGGGAGTCATCATGGTCTCCTCTGAGATGCCCGAGCTGCTGGGCGTGTGCGACCGGATAATGGTCATGTCCGGCGGCCAGGTGGCCGGAGAGGTGGATGCCCGCAATACCAGCCAGGAAGAGATCCTCACCCTGGCGGCCAAGTATGTGTAAAGAGGAGGAGACTGTCTTATGAGTACTGAGTCCAAGGAGCTGGCGAAAAAGGCGCAGGGCTTTTCCGCCAGGCGGGTGGGGAACGCCCTGCTGAACAACGCCCTGATCATCATCATGCTGCTGGTGGCCGTATATGTAGCCGTCACCCAGCCGTCCTTTCTCACGCCCCGCTCGCTAATCAATCTGCTGTCCCTGACCGCCGCCTACCTGCCTGTGGCACTGGGCATTGCCGGCTGTATCGTCCTCACCGGCACTGACCTGAGCGCCGGCCGGGCAGTAGGCATCACTGCCTGCGTGTCCGCCTCCCTGCTTCAGACTGCCGGCGCGGCCAATAAGATGTGGCCCAATCTCGGCACCCTGCCCATCCCCGTAGTCATCCTCATCGCCGTGGGCCTGGGCGCCCTCATCGGCGCCTTCAACGGCTTCTTCGTGGCCAAGTTTAAGCTCCACCCCTTCATTGTCACCCTGGCCACCCAGCTCATCCTGTACACCATTCTGCTCCTCTATGTCCAGATGGGCAATAACAACGGCATGGCCATTTCCTCCCTGGACCAGGGCTACCGCAACTTTGTGGTGGGTGATCCGCCGCTGCTGAGCTTCAACGGCGGAGAAATCCAGATTCCAAACTATGTCATCTATGCGGTGCTCCTGTCGGCGCTGATGTGGTTTATCTGGAACAAGACCACCTTCGGCAAGAATATGTTTGCCCTGGGCGCCAATGAGGAAGCCGCCCGGGTGTCCGGCGTCAACGTGTTCATGACCACCATTCTGGTATTCGCCCTGGCCGGCGCCATGTACGGCTGGGCCGGCTTTGTGGAGTCTGCCCGCGTGGCCTCCAACACCGCCAACACCGGCGTCAACTATGAGCTGGACGCCATCGCTGCCTGCGTTATCGGCGGCGTGTCCTTCGTGGGCGGCATCGGAAAAATCAGCGGCGTCATTATCGGCGTCATCATGCTCCGCCTCATCTTTGTGGCCCTGCCTCTGGTGGGTATGGACCAGAATTTGCAGTACGCCATCAAGGGCGGCATCATCCTCTTTGCCTGCGCACTGGATATGCGGAAATATCTGGTCAAGAAATAAGAGGAAACCATTCCAGGACCTGTTTGCCGCGGCGTCCGCCCGTCAAAAGACGGACGGACGCCAAATTTCTTTTGGGTATATTCACCGGAGAAAACTTGTGTTATGATATTGTGTGCTGAACATAATGACCAAAAATGCGCGGAGAGCGGTCCGCGAAAAAGGAGGAACTGCCATGGAGCCCTACCGGGTGCTGCTGGCTGACGACGAGGAGGAGATCCGCGCCGGAATCAGCCGCAAAATCGACTGGTCCGGCCTGGGTTTTGCCCTGGTGGGGGAGGCCGAGAATGGCGCGGAGGCCCTGGAGCTATCCGAGCAATTGCGGCCTGACATAGTCCTGACCGACATTAAGATGCCCTTTATGGACGGCCTGGAGCTGTGCCGCAGGCTGCGCCAGTCCCTGCCTGCGGCCAAGCTGGTGGTGTTCTCCGGGTTTGACGACTTTGAGTACGCCCGGCAGGCGGTGGGCATGGGGGTGTCGGAGTACATTATGAAGCCCGTCAACGCCCCTGAGATGGGAGAGGTGCTCACCCGCCTGCGGGAGCAGCTGGACAAGCAGCGCATGGAGCGCAGGGACATGGAGACCCTACGCCGCCGGTACGAGGAGAGCCTGCCTGTGCTCCGGGAGCTGTTCTACACCCGCCTGCTGGACGGCAGGGTGCGGTCTGACCAGGTGGCTGACCGGGCGGCCCGGTACGAGCTGGACATGCCGGAGGGGACCTGGGCTGCGGCCCTGGCCCGGGTGGGCGGTGCGGGGGAGAGCGAGGCGCAGCGGGACGAACTGCTGCTGCTCTCTGCCAGGGCCTTTCTGGACGAGCACTTCCAGCTGGCCGGCGCCTGTGCCCGCAGCCTGCTCTACAACGATGCGGTGGCCCTGCTGGTCCGGCTGGAGAGACCGGAGCAGGTGTACGCCCTGACGGTGGAGATGGAGCGGCTGTGCGCTCTGGCCCGCAGCATTCTGGGTATGTCCCTCACTGTGGGCATCGGTCAGCCCTGCGCCGGGCCGGGGGAGCTGAGCCGGTCGGCGGACGGCGCCCGCTCCGCCCTGGACTACCAGGTGCTGGTGGGGGAGGACAGGGCCATATACATCGGCGATCTGGAGCCGGACCGGTCCGTCCGGCTGTCCTTTGATGAGGAGGACCAGCGGGCTCTGGAGAGCGCGGTGAAACTGGGCAGCAGGGAGCAGGTGGAGGCGCTGGTGGAGCAGCTGACCCACCGGGTTGGGGAGACCCGGCTCACACTCCCCCAGTGTCACATCTTTTTCCTTGAAATCGTCACAGCCATGGTCCGCCTGGCCCGCTCAGGCGGCGCGGAGGTGGAGGAGCAGTTTGGCCGCGGCTTTACCGGCATGGTCTCCTTCGCTGACTTCCACTCCCTTGAGGAGCTGGGCCGGTGGCTGTGCACCCGCTGCCTGAAGCTGCATGAGCTGCTGGGCCGCCAGCGGACCAACTCGGCCTGGAAGACAGTGGAACAGGCCAAATCCTTTATCGCCGGGCACTATGCCGACTGCGGCCTGAGCGTGGAGAGCCTGTGCGCCCACCTTCACCTGTCGGCCACCTATTTCTCTACGCTTTTTAAGCGGGAGACCGGCAAGAGCTTCACCGCCTATGTCACCGAGCTGCGGATGGAGCAGGCGGCCCGGATGCTCCGGGACACCGGCGAAAAGACCTATCTCATTGCGGAAAAGACGGGGTATACGGACCCCAACTACTTCAGCTATGTCTTTAAGCGCCATTTCGGCGTCACGCCCTCCAAGTACCGGGCGGGCCAGCGTACCTGAGCGGGCGGAAAGGAGGCGTTATGGGGAATTTCTTTCACCGCTTTGCCGGGCGGCTGGCGGGTCAGTACCGGAAGATGAGCATCCAGATGGTTATTGCGCTCTCCTTCACCACTGTGGCTGTGGTGGGAGTGGTGTTCATGGGGCTGAGCATGGTGCTGCGATTTTCCAATGCCGCCTCGGCGCTGGTGGAGGACAACACCCAGCGGGTGCTCCACCAGGTCAACCTGAATCTGGACAGCTACCTGCGGCGGATGATGCGCATTTCCGACACCATGTACTACCGGGTCATCAAGTCCACAGACCTGGCCGGCGGCACCCTGTCCGACGGAATGGACCTGCTCTACGAGGAGAACCGGGACGCCCTGGTGTCCATCGCCGTCTTTGACGGCGGCGGGGCTCTGGTATCCGCCGCGCCGCTGTCTGCGCTGAAGCGCTCTGCCCTCCCCCAGGAGAGCGGCTGGTTCCGGTCGGCCATGGACAAGATGGAGAACCTCCATTTCTCCGCACCCCATGTCCAGAGGCTTTTTGAGGACCCGGACTACCGGTACCGGTGGGTGGTGTCCCTGAGCCGGTACGTCCAGCTCACCCGGGGCGGCGCCACGGAGAGCGGCGTGCTGCTGGTGGACATGAACTTTGCGGGCATTGAACAGGTGTGCCGGGACGTAGAGCTGTCAAACGGCGGATATCTCTACCTCATTGCCGGGGATGGAGAGCTTATCTACCACCCCCGGCAGCAGCTCATCTATGCCGGGCTCCAGCAGGAGAACAACCAGGCGGCCGCCTCCTACCGGGACGGCACCCGCTGGGAAACCTTTGAGGGCGGCCGCAGGCAGGTTACTGTCAAGACTGTGGGCTACACCGGCTGGAAGCTGGTGGGTGTGGTGCCTGCCGACAATCTGGCGGACAGCTCCCAGCAGCCGCTGCTATTCGGCGTGTTCCTGCTGCTCTTCTCCGCCTTCCTGCTGGCATTCCTCAACTTCCGCATTTCCGCCTACATCTCCGACCCCATCCGGCGGCTGGAGCAGTCCATCAAGGAGCTGGAGGCGGGAAAGGAGAACGTGGAGATTGAGGAAGCGGCGGGCTGCTACGAGGTGCGGCGGCTGAGCCATTCCATCCGATCCATGGTGTCCACCATGCGCCACCTGATGGATGATATCATCGAGCAGGAGCGGCAGAAGCGCCGCAGTGAGCTGGAGGTGCTCCAGGCCCAGATCAATCCCCACTTCCTCTACAACACCCTGGATTCCGTCATCTGGATGACTGAGGCGGGCCGGTATGACGAGGCCATTCAGATGGTCACCTCTCTGGCGCGGTTCTTCCGCATTGCCCTGAGCCGGGGCAAGAGTGTGATTCCGCTGAAGGACGAGCTGGAGCACGCCCTCCACTACATGACCATCCAGGAGATTCGATTTAAAAAGAAATTTTCCACCCGCATTACCGCCCATCCGGGCACTGAGGGGCTGTACACCCTGAAGCTCATTGTCCAGCCCATTCTGGAGAACGCTGTCTACCACGGCATGGCGGCGGCTGAGGATGACGGACGCATCACCGTGGACGCCCGGCGGGAGGGAGACGATCTGATTATCGACGTGGAGGACAACGGTATGGGCATGCGGCCCGAGGTAGCGGCCTCTCTGCTGGATGAGGACCGGCCGGAGATGCGCACCACCGGCTCGGGGATCGGCGTGCGCAACGTCCACCGCCGCATCCGGCTCGCCTTTGGAGCGGGATATGGACTGACCATTTTCAGCGAGCCGGACGAGGGCACCCGGGTACGCCTGCGCCTTCCGGCCCTGGACGAGGAGGCGGCGGCAGAGCGGAGGAGGGAGGATGGACCATGAGGAAACGGCGCAACGATTTCATTCAGCTCTCCATTCTGGTGGTGCTGGGAACAGCGGTTGTCCTGTCCCTGGTGCTGCCCCAGCTGCCGGGCAGAAGCCGGGAGGTGCAGCTGCTGGAGGTGTCGGTCATTTTCCGGGAGACGGACGCCGCACTTTGGTCCAACACCCGGCTGGGCATGGAGCAGGCTGCGGGGGATCTGGGCGCCGAGCTGCGGTTTCTCACCCTGACCCGGGCGGGGGACGGCGGCGAGCAGGCGGAAATCCTTCGCCGGGAGGCTGCGGGGGGCGCCAATGCCCTGGTGGTGGTACCCGCCGACCCCTGGGAGCTGAGCTCCCGGCTGGGCGAGACGGCGGGCGGCTGCCCGGTGGTGAGCATTGAGTCCCCTATGGAGGGAACTGGGCTGACAGTGGCCCCGGACAACGAGGCCCTGGGGCGGAAGCTGGCCGAGACGGTGCTGGAGGAATGGACCGGCGGCATGGTGCTGCTGCTGGATACCGCCGGCGAGAGCACCGGTGTGGCCGCCCGGCTGGACGGGGCGGAGGCGGTGCTGACGGCGGCAGGCGTTCCCGTCCTCCGCCAGACTGCGGCGCCAGGGCGGCTGGCCGCCGGGCTGCGCGTGCTGGCCAGTGTGCGGGCGGCGGCGGCCATTATGGCCTTTGAACCCTACGCCACAGAACAGGCCATCCGGGCTGTGGAGGACGGAGGACTGCACCAGCTGGTCTACGGCGTTGGGGCCGGTACGTATGTGGTGGGAGCCCTGGAACGGGGGAGCGCCGCTGCTGTGGCTGCCTGGAGCGACTACGCCGCAGGCTACCTGGCCGCCGAGGGGGCCATCCGGCTGGCCCGCAGGGAGGAGTACACCGCAGAGCCGCTGCCGTTTACCATTGTGCGAGGGGAGGATATCTATGATCCGGACAACCAGAAGCTGCTCTTCCCGGTTACGTCCTAGCCGCCTGGCAGGGCTGGCCTTGGGCGCCGCATTGCTGCTCACCCTGGCGGCGGGCTGCCGGAGCGACAGCGGCAGCGGGGACAGCACCATTCGGGTGGGGGTGGCGCTGTACACCCAGGACGACACCTTTATCTCCGCCGTGGCACAGGAGCTGGAGCGGCTGGCCCGGGAGGCGGAGGGCGGAGCTGGAGACCTGAAAATCAATCTGTCCGTGGCCGACGGGCGGAGCAACCAGACCACCCAGATGGACCAGATAGACCAGTTTATCAGCCGGGGCTGCGACGTACTGTGCATCAATATTGTGGACCGAACCGCCGCCGCCGTCCTCATTGACAAGGCGGAAGAGGCGGGGGTGCCGGTTATTTTCTTCAACCGGCAGCCCGTGGCAGAGGATATCCGGCGCTGGGAGCAGATCTACTATGTCGGCGCCCGGGCGGAGGAGGGCGGCGCCCTCCAGGGGCAGCTGGTGTTGGAGGCGTGGCGGTCCGGCCGGGAACGCTGGGACCGAAATGGGGACGGCGTGGTCCAGTATGCCATGCTGGAGGGGGAGCCCGGCCACCAGGACGCCCTGCTGCGCACGGAGTATTCGGTCAAAGCGCTCACCGACGCAGGACTGGCGGTGGAAAAACTGGCCAGCGACACAGCCAACTGGAACCGGGGCCAGGCCGAGGCCAAGATGAAGCAGTGGCTGGAGGAGTTCGGCGAGGAGATTGAGGTGGTGTTCTCCAACAACGACGACATGGCTCTGGGGGCCATTGACGCCATCCGGGAGGCAGGGCTGGCGCTGCCGCTGGTAGTAGGGGTGGACGCCACCGCTCCGGCCCTGGAGGCAGTGGCCGCCGGGACCTTGCAGGGCACTGTCCTCAACGACGCACAGGGCATCGCCGGAGCTATGCTGGAACTGGCGCTGGCCCTGAGCAGCGGAAGAGACCCGGCGGAGGTGGTTGCGCTGGAGGACGGGCACTACGTCTGGCTCCCCTACCGCCAGATTACCCGGGAAACGCTGGAGCCGTCCGAATCACTGCCGCTGCCGTCCCGTACCAAAAACTGAACGCAGAAAAGCCCGGGTCCGCAAATCAATCTTCGCGGACCCGGGCTTTGGATTGCTTAAAGAACCACTGGGTCTGCCAGTGGATAAAGAGCTTATAGCTATGGACAAAAAAAGGACTCCCCGATAGATTAAGTTAAGGTCTGCCAACCTAACCTAAAATATCGAGGAGGTCTTCGTATGAAAGACATAAACAGTTTAGAGCATACGAAAGTACAGTTTACAAGGGACTACACAGGGTAGGTATCTGACGGGAGGGGTGCCGCCAGTCAGATTTTCCATGTGA
>NZ_CALXGI010000011.1 GCF_944387805.1 uncultured Pseudoflavonifractor sp.
ACACGGCAGTTAAGCTCACCTGCGCCGAAAATACTTGGCTGGAGACGGCCCGGAAAGATAGGTAACGCCAACACAAACAAAAGGGTCTGGTCTGACCAGACCGGGCCCTTCCATATTCCTCCTTAGCTCAGTCGGTAGAGCCCGCGGCTGTTAACCGCGTTGTCGTTGGTTCGAGTCCAACAGGGGGAGCCATAAATGAAGTGGCTTGCCGCCACGTACGCCGTGACGGCAAGCCGTTTTTCTTTTCAGTGGACGGCATATGGGCCTTTAGCTCAGTTGGTTAGAGCAGCCGGCTCATAACCGGCCGGTCCACGGTTCGAGCCCGTGAAGGCCCACCACACAGGGGTATAGCTCAGCTGGTAGAGCAGCGGTCTCCAAAACCGCGTGCCGAGGGTTCGATTCCTTCTGCCCCTGCCAGAATCATTGCAGCAAAGGCTGTTTTGTATAACCTGAGATGGCGCGGTAGTTCAGTTGGTTAGAACGCCGGCCTGTCACGCCGGAGGTCGAGGGTTCAAGTCCCTTCCGCGTCGCCATTGTTGGGTGCAATCGCGCCTGACATGCTGCTATAGCTCAGTCGGTAGAGCGCATCCTTGGTAAGGATGAGGTCCCCAGTTCAAATCTGGGTAGCAGCTCCATTGAAACCCGTTGTCCCGCAAGGGATAGCGGGTTTTTACTTTTTCTGGGAAATATGCGGAAAAGCAAAAAGGGCAGAGAAAAGGATAAAGCAAGAAGCGGGAGGTGCTTTTTAAGGCGCCTCCCGCTTTTGATTTGCCGGATGCCGGGATAAGGTGTGAAGGCGCCCGCAAAAGAGAACTTACGAGGGGCGAACCGGATGTTTTTCTGTGGACGATACCGGGGCGCCAGCTTTTGAATGGGGAAAAACCGGCACAATGTCTTGCCGCCAAGGCCGCCGGGGGGGGGCGAGCCCAAAACAGCCGCGGACTGGTTTATTCGGGCCGCCCAATTTCCGCATTTTCTTTTTCAATATAATATGGTAAGATCATCGTAAATGCGAGCCCCGTGCCAAGCTCAAAATCATATGGCGGATGCGGCTGCTGCCTGTCCGCCTAATAAAAGGGTGGTTACATGGAACTGACGGAACAATTTATTCTGCTTCAAGCCCCCAATCCCGCAGCGGCGGAGAACGGCCGCAAGCTGTCCCGGGGCGGCAAGTTTTCCGGTCTGTGCCGCAGCGGGGACGGGACCCTGGTTTGGGGCGCCTGCGCCGGCAGCGGAAAGACGCCCTACCGGGTGTCGGTGGACTGGACTGACCCACAGGCGCCGGTATGCCGGTGCTCCTGCCCCAGCCGGCAGTTTCCCTGCAAGCACGCCCTGGGGCTCATGTTTGAGCAGCTGAGCGGAAAGCCCTTTGCTGAGGCGGACATCCCGGAGGACCTGGCAGAGAAGCGGGCCAGGCAGGCCGCCCGGGCCGCCAAAAAGGAGGCGGCCGCACAGACCCCGGCTGAGAAGAAGCCCGCCAAGACCAACAAGGCGGCCCAGGCCAAACGGCTCAGCCGCCAGCTGGAGGGCCTGGATATGGCGGAGCGGATGGTGGAAGACCTGCTGAATGCCGGCCTGGGCAGTCTGGGAGGTAGCTCCGCCAAGACCTATGAGCAGCTGACCAAGGAGCTGGGCAACCACTATCTGACCGGGCCGCAGACCGCCTTTTCCCGCATTGCTCTGGCGGTGCGCACCATTCAGCAGGCTCCGGATCAGGCGGCGCAGGCCTATGACGAGGCACTGCGGGTGCTCATTGCCCTGCGGTCCACCATTAAAAAGGGCCGGGCCTTTTTGCAGCAGAAGCTGGAGGCGGGCCAGTTCTCCGCCGAGGACAATATCCTCTATGAGGCCATGGGGGGCGTATGGCGGCTGGAAGATCTGGCCGCCATCGGAGCCTGCCGGGAGAAGGTCCGGCTGGTACAGCTCTCCTTTGACGTGTCCTACGACCAGGCCAGGCGGGAGTATGTGGAGCGGGGTTTCTGGCTGGACCTAGACACCGGGCATGTGGACCAGACGCTGAACCTGAGGCCGGTGAAGGCCCTGAAGTATGTGAAGGGAGAGGACAGCTGCTTCTCTCTACTGGAGGTTCCGGCGCTGTACACCTATCCCGGCGAGGGCTGCCGCCGCATTCGCTGGGAGAGCGCCGCGCCCCGGCCCATCACGAGGGAGGAGCAGGCGTCCCTGCCTTCCCTGGCCCAGCCCGACCTGGCCGCAGCGGTGAAGCAGGCCAAGAACCAGTTTAAAAACACCCTTCTGCCCAAATTCATGCCCGTGCTGCTGCCTGTGGGCCGGGTTGGGTCAGTGGGCGGCGCCTTTGTGCTGGAGGACCCCGCCGGCGGCCGCATGGTCCTGCGGGATCGGCTGGAGGACGGGGCCGACCACGCCTCAGCGGCCCGGGTGGCGGCGGTGCCCGGCGGCATCCGGAGGGGGGACGCCCTCTTCGGGCTTATGTTCTACCACCGGGAGGACCGGTCCCTCTGCCTGCACCCGTACAGCGTGGTGACCCGGTTCAACATTATCCGGCTTCAGTATTAAGGGGGGATTGCAGTGGATTTGCAGCCTTTGTATGAGGTGCAGGAGCGGCTGGAGCACGCCGCCGTGGCGGGCACGGGCATTTTAAATGAGGATTTCCGGCTGAAGCGGGCCCGGGAGGGGCTGGCCCCGCTGGCCGCCGCCAGTCCTGTGTTTGCCAAAATCGGTGCCGGGCTGGACGCCCTGCTGTCCGCGGCCCCGGAGAAGCGGGGCGGCGCCCTGCTGGACGTACTGGCTCTGGTGGACGCAGTGGCGTACACCCAGGCGTCGGCGGGCGCGGCCGGGGAGCTGGAGCCCCTGCCCCCCGGCGCAGGAACCTGCCAGCAGGCGTCCTATGGCCAGCTCAAGCCGCTGCTGGAGGCGCTGACCGGCACCGGCAGCGGGCGGATTGGGGTGGTGCAGGAGACCCTCCGTGCCCACCCGGAGTATTTTTCCGACTACCGGGTGCTGCCCGCTCTGGTCTCCGGCCTGGGGGACAGCTACGGGGAGCTGGCCGATTTAAACGCGGCCATTTTGTCACGGCAGGGGCCGAGTATCCTGCCGCTGCTGGAGACGGGCTTTGATCCCGCCGGAGGCCGGACCATGGCCCGGCGTGTGGAGGTCATGGCGGGCGCGGCCGGGGCCCAGGCCAACGGTTTCTTCCTGGCGCAGCTGCCCCAGGCGAAAAAGGACGTCCGCCTGGCTCTGATTGGCGCCCTGGGCTGCGAGCCATCCAATGCGCCGCTTCTGCTGGAGCTGTGCCGGACTGAGCGAAAGGGCGCGTCCCGCGACCTGGCCCACCAGGCCCTGGCCCGGCTGGACACGCCGGAGGGAGAGGCCTATCTGACAGAACAGGCGGCCAAGGACCCGGACAAGCTTCTGGAGCTGCTGCGGGGCATTTCCTCCCCGGTGGCCGGCCGCCTCACCGCCCGGATGTTTGAAGAGACCCTGGACCGGATGGAGGCCCGCCCGGAGGACGTGCTGCCCCGCGAGATGTGGGCGCGGCTCAAGGGACTGTGCCAGACCCTGTACGGCAAGGGAGGCCCGGAGATCCGGGACCTCTACCGCCGCCTGGCCGGCCTGACGGAGCGCCAGCTGGACCGGCAGGTGGAGGGAGAGAAGGGAAATGCGGAGCGGCTGCACTTCTCCTGTTTTAACGCGGAGTATCAGGGCTCCTTCCGGCTGCTGGCGGCGCTGGAGCTGTGCCAGACCATTATGTCGGGCGGGGACGGGGCCCTGTGCCGGCTGGCGGTAGAACTTCAGGCTCAGGGGGGCGAGGACTTTCTGGCCCCGGCCCTGGCGGCCCGGCTCCTCACCCAGGCCCCGGCGGACAGCTGCGCCTGGGCGGAGAAGCAGCTCATCAAGACCGGCCTGCTGGGGACCAGGGTGCGCCAGGAGGCCGTCCTGCCCTTCCGCTATGTGCTGAGCACCCTGCGCTGGGATGAGCAGCGGGAGACCTACTGCTGGGCTGTGGGTGCCGGGCCCGCCCATGGGCTTCCCGTGGCCATCCCGCCCCTGGATATCCGGTGGTTTTCCCTGCTGGCCCGGGAGAGCGGCGGGCTGGACGCGGTGCTGCTGAATCTGCTGGAGGGGCGGCCGTTCCCCGGCCTGCCCAGAGAGGTGGCCGCCTATCTGTACCGCGCCGCCCTGCGAAACCCCAGCTACGGCCAGGTCCACCGGACCATTCGCATTCTGGCGGGGCTGGGCTGGACGGAGTGGGAGGGCTTTGTGGTCCAGTGGGCCAGAAAGAACAGCTGCCCTGCCCAGTGGGAGATTATGAGCCTGCTGGATCAGCTCCCTGTCCCCTTCCGGGAAAAGGAGGCCCAGCTCAGGGAGCTGGACCGGCTGATAAAGGAGAAAAAGCTGAAGGTCCAGCGGGGCTACTGGACCATGTCCGGGGTAGAGCGGTACCTGGAGAAGTGGCGGCAGGAGGCCCTGCAGAGAGGAGAAGAATACCATGGCTGAGCAGAACGTACAGCGCCTCCCGGCGGAGGAGCTCTACCGCCGGGAGCTGGAGGCCCTCATGGCCGCCGAGCAGGACCCCATTCCCACCGGCTGGCGCATGTCCCCCCGGTCGGTGCTGACCTATATCATGGGCGGCGAGAAGGTAAAGGGGGTGGAGATCACCCCCAAGTACATGGGCAGCCGCCGCCTGGTGGAGATTGCCATCGCCACCCTGGTCACCGACCGGGCCCTGCTGCTCATCGGCGAGCCGGGCACAGCTAAGTCCTGGCTCAGCGAGCACCTGGCCGCCGCCGTCAACGGGGACTCCACCAAGGTCATCCAGGGCACCGCAGGCACCACCGAGGAGCAGATCCGCTACTCCTGGAACTACGCCATGCTCATCGCCAGAGGCCCCAGCCCGGAGGCCATGGTGAAGAGCCCGGTGTACCGGGCCATGGAGACCGGCTCCATCGCCCGCCTGGAGGAGATCTCCCGCTGCGCCAGCGAGGTGCAGGACGCCCTCATCTCCATCCTGTCGGAGAAGCGGCTCAGCGTGCCCGAGCTGGGCCTGGAGGTGCCTGCGGTCAAGGGCTTCTCGGTCATTGCCACTGCCAACACCAGGGACAAGGGCGTCAACGACATGTCCGCCGCCCTGAAGCGGCGGTTCAACATCGTGGTGCTGCCCACCCCCACCGACCTGGCCACCGAACTGGAGATTGTCCGCACCCGGGTGGAGCAGCTCTCGGCCGGGATGGACCTGAACGCCCGTCAGCCCGGGGAGGACACGGTGGAAAAAGTGGTCACCATCTTCCGGGAGCTGCGGGCAGGGGCCACCCTGGACGGCAAGCAGAAGCTGAAAACCACCACCGGCGTGCTCTCCACCGCCGAGGCCATCTCCCTGCTGGCCAACTCCATGGCCCTGGCGGGCAGCTTCGGCAGCGGCACCGTCACGGCGGAGGATTTGGCCGCCGCCCTCCAGGGGGCGGTGGTGAAGGACGAGGAGAAGGACCGGCTGGCCTGGAAGGAGTACCTGGAGAACGTGATGAAAAAGCGCGGAAGCGGCTGGCTGCCTCTGTACCGGGCCTGCCGGGAACTGGAGCCTTGATGGACGGCCCGGTTTTGTTCGGCGTGCGCCACCTGTCCCCGGCGGCGGCCTTCCAGCTGGAGCGGGCCCTGGAGGAGTGCCGGCCCCAGCTGGTGCTGGTGGAGGGCCCCTCCGACTTAAACGACCAGATGCACTGGCTCTGCCATCCGGAGACCAGATTTCCGGCGGCCATTTTGGCCTACACCAGCGAGCCGCCGGTGCGCACCATCCTGTACCCGCTGGCCGTCTATTCCCCGGAGCTGCGGGCCGTTCTCTGGGCCCACGCCCACGGCGTCGAGTGCCGGTTTATGGACCTGCCCTCCGGGGCCATGCTGGCCCTGGAGGAGGCGGGGGAGGACCGGGAGGAGCCGGAGGAGAACACCGAGTGGGTCTACCGGCAGCTGGAGCAGCGCACCGGGGAGGAGCACGACACCTTCTGGGAGCGGAGCTTTGAGCAGCTGGAGGACTGGCGGGCCTTCCAGGCGGCGGTCAACACCTTTGGGGAGCAGCTGCGCCGCACTGCCCGGGACGGGAAATTCCGCACCGCCAAAACCCTGGTCCGGGAGGCCTATATGAAGCGGGTTATCGGGGAGGCGGTGGAGGCGGGCGTGCCGCCGGAGCGGATTTTCTGCGTCTGCGGCGCCTTCCATGTGCCCGGCCTGCGGGAGAACCAGCCCATGACGGATGAGGAGCTTGCCGCCCTGCCCCGGGCCGACTGCACTGCCACCCTGATGCCCTACTCCTATTACCGCCTCTCCAGCCGCTCCGGCTACGGGGCGGGGAACAGGGCCCCGGCCTACTTTGAGCTGCTGTGGGACGCCCTTCACCAGGGCGGCCCCGGGGATCTGCCCAGCCTCTATCTGACCCGCCTGGCCGCAGCCCACCGGAAGGCGGGCAATCTGGTGTCATCAGCGGAGGTCATTGAGGCCCTGCGTCTGGCCAGGGCTCTGTGCGCCCTGCGGGGGAGCCGGTATCCCGTTCTGGCGGACCTGCGGGACGGGGCGGTGGCAGCCATGGGCCACGGCAATTTCTCCGAACTGGCGGTGGCCGCGGCAGACACGGAGATCGGAACCAAGGTGGGCTTTATCCCCGAGGGAGTGAGCCGCACTTCGGTCCAGGAGGATTTCTACCGGCAGCTGCGGGAGCTGCGGCTGGAGAAGTACCGGGGGATGGAGCAGCAGCAGCTGGACCTGGACCTGCGGGAGCGGCTGAACGTAAAGGATCCCAAAGCCGCCCTGCTGGACCTGCGGCGCTCCCGGTTCCTCCACCGGCTGCGGGTGCTGGGCATCCGCTTCGCCGCCCCGCTGCCCTCCCGGCAGCAGGGGGCCAACTGGGGGGAGTACTGGGCCCTGCGCTGGACTCCCGAGGCGGAGATTGAGGTGGTGGAGGCCTCCCTGCTGGGGGACACGGTGGAGGGGGCCGCCGCCTTTGCCTTGAAGGAGCGGGGAGAGGCCTGCTCCAGCATCGCCCAGGCCGCCGCCGTGTTCCAGGACGCCTTTCTGTGCGGCATGCCTGCCGCCGCCCGCCACGCGCTGAAGGTGCTCCAGAGTCTGGCGGTGGACGCGGCCGCCCTCACCGACGTGGCGGACACCGCCGTCCGGCTGTCCCTGGTGGTGCGGTACGGGGACCTGCACCGGTTTGACCCGGCCCCGGTGGTGCCCCTGCTCCAGCAGCTGTTCCTCCGGGCCTGCCTGACCCTGGAGGACGCCTGCCGGTGCGACGCCAAGGCGGCCCCGGCTGTCACCGCCGCCATGGACCAGCTCAACCGGCTCCAGCTGGACCACGACTGCCTGGACGGGGAGCGGTGGCTGGAGCTGCTCGGCCGGGTGTCCGACCGGGACGACCTGAATACCCTCTGCTCCGGCTTTGCCATGGCCGCCCTGCTGGAGCGGGGGGAGGCGGACGAGGCGCTCCTTGCCCGGGAAATCTCCCGCCGGCTCTCTCCCGGCGTGCCCGCCGAGCTGGGCGCCGGGTGGTTTGAGGGCCTGGCGTCCAAAAACCGGTGCGCCCTCATTGCCCGCCTGTCCCTGTGGAGGCACCTGGACGATTACCTGAGCGCCCTGGACGAGGGACAGTTCCGCCGGGCTCTGGTCTTTCTCCGCCGGGCCTTCTCCGGGTTCACTCCGGCGGAGAAGAGCGACATTGCAGAAAACCTGGGGGAGATCTGGGGCGTAAACCGGGAACAGGCCGCCGAGGCCCTGATGGGAGAGCTGACCCAGAGCGAGCAGGAGGCGCTGAAGGGTCTGGAGGACTTTGATTTTGACGATATCTGAGGGGGTGTGCGCAATGGCACGGCAGGAACAACTGGCCCGGTGGCGGCTGATACTGGGCGCGGAGAGCCAGCCGGACTTTGCACGGATGGGGGCAGCGCCCCTGTCCCAGGAGGAGCTGCTGATGGACGGCGCCCTGGCCGCCATCTACGGCGGGCCGGGGGAGAGCTTCGGCGCGGCGGGGCAGGGCGGTGGACGCGGTCCCTCCGCCCCCCACATTGCCAAGTGGCTGGGGGACCTGCGCAGCCTCTTTGACCCGGAGATTGTGGCCGTGGTGCAGAACGACGCCATTGAGCGCAAGGGCTTAAAGCAGCTGCTGCTGGAGCCGGAACTGCTGGAGGGGCTGGAGCCGGACATGAACCTGGCTGCCACACTGCTGATGCTCAAGGACCAGATTCCCAAAAAATCAAAGGAGTCGGCCCGGCGCTTTATCCGAAAGATTGTGGAGCAGATCAACCGGCTGCTGGAGGAGGACGTGCGCCGGGCGGTGACCGCAGCCCTGAACCGGCGGGCCCACTCGCCCCTGCCCAGCGCCGCCGCCATCGATTTCCCCTGTACCATCCGCCGCAACCTGCACAACTACCGCCCGGAGCTGGGCGCCATTGTCCCCGAGCGGGTGTGGTTCTTTGACCGCTCCAGCCGGGCCAACCGGTGGCATATCATCCTGGACATCGACCAGAGCGGCTCCATGGGTCCCTCCATTTTCTACTCCTCCGTTATGGCCTGCATTCTGGCCTCCATGACGGCGGTACGCACCCACGTGGTGGCCTTTGACACCCAGATTATGGACCTGACGCCCCTGTGCGCCGACCCGGTGGATCTGCTCTTTGGCTTTCAGATGGGGGGCGGCACCGACATCGCCAAGTCCGTTGCCTACTGCCAGGGACTGGTGGAGGAGCCTGCCAAGACCATCTTTTTCCTCATCTCCGACCTGGAGGAGGGGGGCAACCGGGCCGCGCTGCTCCGCCGCCTGGAGGAGCTGAAGGGCGCCGGGGTCACGGTGGTGGCGCTGCTGGCCATTGCCGACGGCGGAAAGCCCTATTACGACGCGCAGACCGCCCAGCGCATTGCCGGGATGGACATCCCCTGCTTTGCCTGCGCCCCCGACCGGCTGCCCGAAATGCTGGAGCGGGTTCTCAAGGGGCAGGACCTGGCGGCGTTCGCCGCGGAGGAGCGCGGCAGGTCCGCCCCCTCCCGCGCTGGGCAGTAGAGCGGATATGCGGTGGACACAGAGAGAAACGCGGCCTCCGGAGCATGGCGCTCCGGAGGCCGTGTTGTGCTGTCGGGCCGCCCGGCTTGAACGGCGAATCCTCTGCCGCGGGGGAAAAATAATGGTGCGGGACAGCGCTCAATGCGCAGCCGTGCAGGGAAATGCGCGCCGCAGGGGCGCGGGCGATCGCCCGGAACCGTGGGGTCAGCGCATGATCATATAGGATATGACGGCCTCTGCGAGCACCACCACGGCGCTGGTTTTTGGGGGGCGCTTTTTTGAGAGCATCACGCCGAACAGGATCAGGGAAATTCCAAAGCAGATCAAGACCACAGGGAGAAAGGGAGCAGCGGCAAACATAACGCCCAGAAATCCCGTACAGGCGGCATAGAGGCCATACTCGCTGCACTCATCCTTGCACCGCCCCGCCTCCAGGTCCTCCGGGGTCAGGCCGCAGGCGGCGAGGGCCATTGCCTCGGCCAGCTGCCGGGCCTTGCGGCAGGCGGCCTCCTGCATGAGGTCGAAGGGGTAGAAGGAGTTCTTGCGGAAATAGAAGGGGGTCAGATCCATATAAAGCGGCTGCGTCTGGTCGCCCAGCAGGAAGTGGAAGGTCAGCGTTTTCCCGCGCTTCCCGGTGAGCCGGACCCCTTTTACGATACCGGCATTGAACGGGACAGGCGTGCCCAGCTGGTAGCTCCGCGCGTGCCTGTCATAGGACATGGGAATTACCCAGAAGGAGTCGCCGTCCGCAACAAAGACCGTGTAATAATAAGTGCTGCTGAGCACCGTCACCTTGCTGCCGCCGCTGGCGGAGCTCTCCCGGTGGAGGGAGAAGAGCACGTTGTCGTCGTTGGCCTGGGGCAGGAGCTGCTGAATCCGGGCCACCAGCGCCCGGCGATCCGCGCCCTCCATGGCCCGCCTGCGCCGGGCCGCCCGCTTGATCCAAATGATGGGGCCCGTCTCATAGATCCGCGCCAGCATAACCGACACGACGACCAGGACGAACAGTACGGTTACTGCTCCGGAAACTGTAAATTTCAATTCTATTTCTCCTTTTTTCTCACTCCGCTCAGTGGCGGCATTTTTCCAGCTTGATGATTTCCAGCTGCTGGCTGTTTTGGGCAAACACAGCGGCATAGCCGCACCCGGGCTCCGGCTGAAGCGAGAGATGGGCCTGCATGCTGTAATGCTTTCGGACGGCATAGAGATCCTTCGTCCAGGACACGGTCGCGTCCAGTTCCACGGGTCCGGGGGCCATATAGCAGGCAATCCCCTTTGAGACGCCGAATCCGGGGGCGTCTTTTGCGTCAAATACCTGGGAGAGCGTGCCCTTCTGACACACGACTTTCCCGTCGTTGTGCGGCAGGTCCTGTACGTAGAGGTAGAGCACCGCCGCATCGGGATGCTCCGAACGGAAATTCTCTGCGATGCTGCGGGAGCGCCTCTGGGCCTGCCGGCGGAGCAGCAGGATCAGAAGGACAAGAATGACCGCAATCGCTGCTGTTTCCGGGGCGCTGAGGGGATGATTCCAAAAATTCATGGCGTTGCCTCCTGATACGAACTGCGGGGACATGGCTTTTGGGCAGACGGTCAGGCCGTCCCGCTGGGGCGCGCCGTCCTGGGGGTCCGGCTGATTTCCGGCGGATGCCCTGTGCAGCGCGTTTTCCGGGGAAGCCTCTGCTTACGGCAGCCCGAGAAAATCGTCCAGCTCCCCGCGCGAAAAGAGGTACGAGTCCTGCCACTTGTCCAGGTCCCGGACCGGAAGGAAGATAGAGAGCATTACAATCCGGCGTCCACAGCCGGGACACCGGTAGGCGATGGCTTCGCAGGCATACACCCCGGCCGGAATGTCCGCCCGGCACGCCGCCCGGCTCAGATTCCGCCTGTAATACTCCGCGTCCTTGTGGGGGATGTAATGGCCCACTGTCATGGGGAGCGTGTAGAGCCGGCGGAGGGTCACGTCCATTGGAACCTGGCACGTTCCGCACCAGTCATCGAGGAGAGACGCTTTGATTTTGCGGAAAATACCCATATTAGCCGGCCTGAGCTCCGGCGCTCTTCAGAACGTCTACCATCATATCCGCCTTGGAGATGCCGGTGAGGATATAGTTGCTGTCCATACGCCATCTCTTGTTGGAGGTAAAGGTGTTGACCCGGATTTTAATGCCGTCCACAACAAACAGAAAGCTGACGCGGCTGCTGCCCTTCAGAAATCCGGCGCCAGAACAGCCGTCGTCCACCCAGATTTTGGAGATGCGGCTGGCAGGGAGGACAAAATATTCAAACGGATTCCAGAAGAAGAGCAGCGCGATCTGTCCCTTTTCCCCATCGGCGATTACAATGCAGCTTCTGCTTCTAAAGGTGTGGCTGCGGGCAAAGCCCTTGGCATCCAGCGCATGTTCCATGGCCTTTTCTCTGGCGCGGAAGAGAGCGCGGCCGGCGAAAGTCCACCAGAGTACGGAGAGAATGGTGGGCGCAGTCAGCAGGAGGGAACGCGTCGAGTTGTCGGTCGGACAGTATTTGACGCCCACCCAGGCGCACAGAAAAATAAGAACGACGGGCACTAAAATGTAGCACAGCAGATACAATAGGTTGGTCTTTTTTACTTTTTTGTTTTCCATCGGGTTCACTCCTTCTTTTCGTTCAGAGGGCGCAGGGGCATCCTCTTGGGGACAGGGCCTCTCTTCCGGGCAGAGCGGAAGGAGACGCTGTCCAAGCGCACCTCTCCCCCTCACGTATCTCTAAAACGAAGAAAGGGAGGCGGTTTTGGACACGGACCTTCAAATTATTGTCCGCGCGGCGGTCTGAACGCCGGGCGCCGCCAGGGAGGACCATGGCGGCGCTGCCGCGCCGGGGAGACAGGCTTTCCGCAATCAAAAAATGCCCTCCCGCTCACACAGGCTTTTGAGCTTGTGCTTGGCCCGCTGGTCCAGCTTGATAGCGGCGGACAGGGACATCCCCAGCATTTTGGCGATTTCTCTAACGCTGTATCCCTGGTGGTAGTGGAGCAGGATCATCCTCCGATATCTGGCGGGAAGGGCCAGAATGCAGGCGGCCAGAGGCTTGTCGCCGTCATATTCGACCTGTGCGCCCGGAAGGCCGTCAATGAGCTCCACCGTGGGGTGCTTTTGCAGCTGCCGATATTGGTCGATGGCTCTGTGCTCCACAATCGTAACAACAAAGCTGTGGGTCTGGGGACACATAGGGTCGCCGATTTTTTTCATGTTTTCTGCTATCTTTACAAATGCGTGGTGGACCGCGTCCTCGGCGTCCTGCCTGTTATGCAGTATATTGAATGCCACATGAAACATAAGGCCCCGATACTTCAGGTAGAGCAGCTCAAATTTGGACTGCTCGTCTGGAGTTTCGATCATCTGAAGATAAATCATAATAACAGGAATCTCCGGTTGATGAATTTTACCGCCGAAAAGATAAAAAGCAGCGGCAGCAGGAGGCTGTTCTGCAAAGCCGCAGCAGTTTTGCGGCGCCGGCAGCCCGGCGGCTGGGGGGAAGCGCCGGCTGGCCGCCTGAACTGGCCCCAATATATATCGGAACCTTTTTAAAAATGTTTAGCATGGCCGAATATTTCGAGCTTTTATAAAAAGCGGGCACTGAAAAGACCGGCGCTTTCGTCCCGCGGCCCGGACGCCGCTCTTTGACTTTGACCGGCATCCGTGATAGCATAAGACAAACGCTGCTGCGGCAATTGAAAGGGGCGATGGACATGTCTGAAACTGAGCTGGAACGCGGGGGAGCAGGGGCTGTCCCCGGCCGGTCCCTCAGCGACTGCGCCGGGCAGTTCACCAGGGAGGAGATTGGCAGCATCTCCACCGAGCGGGTGCCCACCGGCTTTCCCGCCCTGGACCGGAGCCTGAACGGGGGGCTGTTCAACGGCCTGTTTGTGCTGGGCGCGGTGCCCGGTCTGGGCAAGTCCACCCTGGCCCTCCAGATTGCCAACAACCTGTCCGGACGGGGCTATCCGGTGCTCTACTTCACCCTGGAGATGAGCCGGGCCTGGATTACCGCCAAGGCCCTGTGCCGGGCGGACTTTGCCCTTCACCGGCAGCCCGGCTTTCAGGCCGCGGACCTGCTGAACCGGGAGAAGCGGTTCACCGACGGGGAGTGGGAGCGGATCAACCAGGCCAGAGAGCTGGTGGAGCGGGACGGACGGAACCTCTACCTCTACGAGCAGGGATCGGATTTGACCAATATCGGCCAAATCCGCCAGCGCATCTGCCGGTTCCGGGAGCAGTACCGGGCCGCCGGCGGAAAGCAGCCCATCCTGGTGGTGGTGGATTATCTGCAAATTCTCAGCCCCCGGGACCCCGTGCTGAAGCTTAGCGACAAACAGATTGTGGACGACAACGTGCGGGAGCTGTGCGCCATCCGGGACCAGGAGCAGGTCATGATCCTGCTCATCAGCGCCCTGAACCGGTTTAGCTACAACAAGGAGATCTCCCTGGAGAGCTTTAAGGAGTCCGGATCCATTGAGTATTCCGCCGACGTCATTCTGGGTATGCAGTACCAGGGGATGGAGCAGAGCAGGAAGAAGCCCCCCTTCTCCCTGGAGGAGGCCAAGGCGCGCACCCCCCGGAAGCTGGAACTGACCCTGCTGAAAATGCGGTACGGCCAGGACGGGGTGCGTATCCCCCTGGAATTTTACAGCGGCAGCTCCTACTTCCAGGAGCCGGAGGAGGCGGAGCGGGTGCAGCCCGCCCGGGTCCAGGCCCTGCGGGAGCGGTTTGCGGCGCTGCCTGTCCAGTATCACGACGGATTCCACCAGAAGGCCCGCCGGCGGAAGGGGTGAGGGCATGGAACAGTTTATGATGAACAACTGCAAAATCGCCAACGAGCTGCGGAAATACCGGGACCTGACCGGCTGCATCAACCGGGTCAGCCTGTCCGACGACCCGGACAACTACGCCGAATATGTAGTCACGCAGGAGCTGTCCTACCTGGATATGGTGACGGCCAACGCCGTCTACTCCCTGTGGCGGTCCGGGGAAGGGGAGAACGGCTTTGGCGCGGAGACCATTGGAAAAATCATGGCCGGGGACATGAGCCGACGGCTGCGGAGGGAAAAACGGGAGGAGATGGAGGCGCGGCTTCGGCGGCTGGCCGGGACCGAGATTTATATCCTGGCCGACCACGACCAGCAGGCTGCCCAGGGGGCTTATGAGGGCCCCATACTGTCCCTTGACTGGGAGGAGGTGGGGAGCGGGCTGCGCTTCCGCTTCCGGCCCGGCGGACAAATGCCCCTCTACCAGTACGCGGAGGAGCGGAACCAGCTCATTCGGATTCCCATCGCCCTGCTGCGGGACGACAAAACCCTGGGCCAAACCAGGCTTAACAACAGCGACCAGACCCTGCTGCTGCGGCATTACCTGCTTCAGGAGCTGGAGATCATCCACTATCCGTCCAACCGGGTGGACCAGCGGGAGCTCCGGCTGCTGAAACGGGACGAGTACGGCGATGAGTACGGGATTTTGTGGATTTTGGGCCTGCTGGGGGACGGCCAGGCCCAGACTACTGAGGCAAAGCGGGCCCAGCAGGTCATCGCGCAGCTTATGGACAACTGGCGAAAGAGCGGATATGTAACAGAGGACCAGTATCAGTTCCTTTCTGCGGAAAAAGGTTATGGCATATTGCTGTTACGAGGAGACAAAGCGGAAAAGAAAAGAAACAAAAAAGAGAAAAAATGAAATAATCCATTTTTATCCATTCATGAACCGCCTGGGGCCCAACGGATTGAAAATTGTTTCGCCATTATAATCTAATAAGATGAATGGGAATCAGGTAGAACAAGTACAGAACTTCGTTCTGCCCCCATTCAGCTGCGGCCTCTGTAAGAGGCTCTTTCACCCGACTTCCGACAGGAAGCCGGGTATTTTTTTGCCCAGACTACAAGTAGTAACAAAGTATGAAGCCGGCCTGTGTGCGCTTCTGTGACACGAAGGTGCAGAGAATCCAAAGTGAGCCTGTACGAAAAGGGACCACCGGTCCCTGGAGAGTAAAGACGAGAAATATAGAAAATACGGACAATTTGCAGAGCAGAACAGATAGTCTGTGTGCAATTCTGCTTCTCTGAGCGTCACGGAGGATATTCGCATAAATGGGGCCCCAAAGGGCCCCAACGGGTAATATTGTGAAAAAATAAAAATAAGACAACTGCACTGCGAATACGGAGGTGAAAAAAACGCATTGCAGATACCCGGAACAGCCGCCATAAACCGGGGTTCCGGATAACAACGAAGGAGAAAAAACCCTATCCGGGTTTTCGGGTGTGTTGATGAGAGACGTAAAAGGGACCCTCCGGGCCCACAGGTAAAATTGTGAAGAAACAGGGCGAAAAGCCTGAAACATCATCAGAAAGGAAGTAAACATTATGAAAAACAGCAAGTATCTGTACAACGCCCTTGGCGACCGCAGCGGAGCGCTCACCCGTGAGAACCCCATCCACTGCTACGGCGAGGAGCAGACCATCACCGGCCGTGTGTACGGTGGCTGGAGGAAATTTCGGCGCCCGGGCGGCAGCAGCCAGTATGTGTTCAAGCTGACCGGGACCAACGAAGCTGGAAAGCCGGGGACCCGCAAGCTGACCGAACTGGAGCTCTATGTGAACACCGACCAGAATCTGGGCGATGTGGAGCAGGTGCTGTGCGGCGGCCGGCTTCTGGAAATCGACTTCTACCAGCGCTACGACGTGTACATCGACCGGGACGGCGAGATAGCCCAGCGCGGCTTCCTGTTCATCGATGGCCTGGAGAATATCCGGCTGCTGGACGATACAGCCGCTACGGCGTAAGGCCTGCGGCACAGGGAGAAGGTGATATAAGCCCGCCGGGGCGGCTCTGTCCCGCCCCGGCCGCCCCTGAGCGTCTGCTCAATAAACCGCGAACCTCACATAAAAACATCAATTATATGAAAAAGGAGTGCTTTATATGAATAACATGAATACCCGCAACTATGGTGTGGTCATTGGCCGCCTGGTCCGTCAGCCCAAGGTGTACGAGAACCGGGACGGCTCCCACAAGGTCCTCTACACCCTGGCAGTCAGCCGCAACTTCTCCAACAAGGAGGGCAAGCGGGACAGCGACTTTGTGAACCTGGAGGCCTTTCTGCCCGCCAGAAGCCGGCTGGACCAGTCCGTGTACAGCTGCATCCGGGTGGGTGAGCTGATGGCGGTGCGCTACACCATCCGCACCAGCACCTACACCGATGCCAACGGGGAGGGCAGATTTGGCACCAGCCTGCTCACCCAGGACGTGGAGCTGCTGGAGGGCAAGCCCGCAGACGCGGAACAGCCCGCCCGCGGCAGAGAGACGAGAGAGACGAAGGGAGGTGTGGAGCTGCAGAAGGAGGACGAGCTCCCCTTTTGACGCCGGCGGCATGCGGGGCGGCGGCAGCGCCGCCCCGCATGCCGCCCCGGGAGAACACCAGACGGAAATGGAAAAGGAGCTGATAAATATGAAATGCCGCTCTCAGCGCATTCTGGCCAGGGACATCTACATTGACAACGACACCTGGGCCACCGGAAATAATAACAACGACCTGATTATCGGCCCGTCGGGAGCCGGAAAGACCAGGGGCTACGTCATTCCGAACATTCTCCAGGCCGAGGGCAGCCTGGTGGTCACCGACACCAAGGGCAGCCTCTGCCGCCAGTTTCAGCCCTACCTGGAGTCCAGAGGCTACCAGGTCATTGAGCTCAACTTCGCCAGGATGGACGGGAATACATGGGGCTATAACCCTCTGGCCTCCATCCGGTATGACCGGGAACAGGGGGAGTACAGCCAGCAGGACATCATCTCCCTGTCCAACATCATCGCCCCGGTGCTCACCAGGGACGACCCCTTCTGGGACCAGTCCGCCCAGATTTACCTCCAGGCCCTGGTGGGCTACGTGCTGGAGTGCCTGCCCGAGGAGGAGCGCAACCTGAACTCGGTGTGCAGGCTCAGCGGCCTCATCGGAAGCATCACCCTGGACCAGATGTTCCGGGAGCTGGGCGAGCTGAAGCCGGACTGCTTCGCGGTGTCCCGCTACCGCAGCATGCTCACCACCCGCTCCGCCAGCCGGACCGACGCCTGCATCCGGGCTTTCCTGGACCGGCATCTGCTGCCCCTGAGCTATTCCGGAGTGAGCCGGATGTTCTCCAACCGGCAGCAGGTCAGCTTTGAGCGCATCGGCACCCGGAAGACCGCCGTGTTCCTCACCGTCAGCGACACCGACCGCTCCAACGACCAGCTGGTCAACCTGTTCTACGCCCAGGCCTTTCAGCGGCTGGTGGCTCTGGCAGACCGGTGCCCCGGTTCCCGGCTGCCTGTTCCGGTGCGCTTCATCCTGGACGATTTCGCCACGAATACCGTCATTCCCGACTTTGACAACCTGATTTCCGTTATCCGGTTCCGGGAAATGTCGGTGAGCCTGATTATCCAGAGCCTGTCCCAGCTGGAGAGCATCTATGGCCGGACGAAGAGCCAGACCATTGTAAACAACTGCGACAACTGGCTCTATCTGGGCGGACTGGACCTGCAGACCGCCCAGGAGATGAGCACCCGGCTCAACCGAACCGTGCAGTCTGTGCTGAACATGTCCCACGACGACGCGGTGGTGCTCACCCGGGGCCAGGCGCCCCGGAAGTGCGCCAAGTTCATGCCGGAGGACCACCCCTTCTGGAAGGCGGCCATGGCGCGGCTGGCTGCCGACGGAAAAACCGAAGAAAGGAGCCTTTTCTATGAGAGAGCAGTATAACAGCGCGCCTGCGGTCCGGCCCTCCCTGGAGGAGCGGCTGGACCGCCTGAAAAAGGGCCTGGTCAGCGACAGCATGGTGCTGGACGCCCGGCTGGAGCACATGAGCAGCTTTCCCCTGGCCGACTGGTTCGGAGAGCACCGGGAGCGCCTGGAGCAGCTGAGCCGGGCCTTTCCCGGCATCACCGGGGACATGACCTTCGGCCAGGCCGCGGACGTACTCTGGGAGCACCGGGATACCCGGCGGGGCGCGGAGGGCATGTGGCTTCTCCTGGCCCCGCTGCTGGACGCAGACCGCTATATGGTAAAACACAACGATGGAGGTGCATTCTATTGGGGAGCCAGATAATCACGCGCCCTCTGGCCCAGCGGCTGGAGGCAGCCGGCCGGAGGGGAATTTTGCGGTCCAATTCACCGAAAAATCCCTTCTGGGTGCCGGAAGAGAATCCCGTGCTCCGGCTCTGGGACATGACCCTGGAGGAGTACTGCCAGACAGTCCGGCGGGCCGTCGGATTGGATCTGCGGACCGAGTGCGGGGCGGCCTTCTGCACGGCCTGGCCTGAGCTGATTCAGTCTGACTGGAACATCGGGCTGGTGGCCATCCTGGGCCACGGGTACCGGCTGACTCATCCGGACTGGGAAGAGGAGCCGCCGCAGGACGGCGGCCCGGAGGACCAGCCGCGCTATGTCCCGGCCGGCGACCCATACAGCGTGTGGGTCCGATGGGAGGACAGCCCTGTGCGCACCATCGGGGAGGCCCGGGACAGGGAAGCGCTGGAGCGGAACCTGGTGAAGCTGGTGCTGAGCCCGTTTCACGCCATGGAAGTAAAAAAGAAAGAGAAGAAAGACCCGGACAACCGGGAGAAAGGACGGTAAACCATGAACATTCCCAACATTCTGATGGAGACCAGCTACGGCTACACCAGCTGCCGCCTTCAGGACAGCCTGATGCAGCAGCGGGCCGTGCTCTGCTTCGGGGCCATCACCCCGGAGCAGGCCGACAGCCTGATTCTCCAGCTGCTCTACCTGAGCGCCCAGTCCGACCGGGAGATTACCATGTACATCCACAGCCCCGGCGGAGAGGTGAACAGCGGCTTTGCCATCTACGACACCATGAAGCTGCTGGGCTGCCCCATCCGCACCGTCTGCGTGGGCGATGCCAGCAGCATGGCCGCTCTGCTCTTCGCCGCCGGGGACACCCGCTGCATCCTGCCCCACAGCCATGTGATGATTCACGACCCCCTGGTGCAGCAGGTCAGCGGCAGCACCATGAAAATCAAGGACTGCGCCGATTCCCTGCTCCGGATTCGCTCTGCCATGGCCGATATCCTGTCCCAGCGCACCGGCCGGACGGTGGAAGAAATTCTGGAAAAGACCGAGCAGGAGACCACCTTCAGCGCCCGGGAGGCGGTGGAGTTCGGTCTGGCCGACCAGGTCCTCGACACGGTGGCCGGCCTGCCCCGGCCTGAGGCAGGAACCTGAGCCCCGGGCGCACAGACAGAGAGGAGGAGCATACCATGGAGGACTTTGAGCGCCCCGCGCCCCTGAGGGGGGAGGAGGCGAGGTACGCGGCAGCCTGGCTGGAGGAGCTCCGCCGACGTCTGGACGACCTTTACAGCCAGATGCCCGAGGACTTTACCGGCGTGAAGTTCGAGTGCTGGATAGAGCGGTGCGCCGAGCTGAGCCGGCAGATTGGCCTGCTGGAGGAGGTGCTGCGCAGCTGAACGATAGAATGAAAAAGGACCCGCGCCAGGCGTCCGAAAGAGCTTGGCGCGGGTCTTTTCTCAATTTTTCAAATTTTCAAACAATTTCATGAAAATTCCATCTGATTTGCTGTACCTGAAATGCAGGTACAGCAAAAGAGACGGTTTGCTGCATGCAGCAAACGGGAAGAAGAGAATTTTGATTCTCAGGAAAAGTTTATTTTGTAAAAGCCGGAAGGGGCAGGCCGTCATAATGGCCTGCCCCTTCCGGTATTTTTAAAGACTAAAAACAATCTTATTCCAGATAAAAGACCGGGCCTCTGGGCGGGAAGGGCAGGCTGCGGCCCCGGGGCACCAGAAAGGCGTGGTCCCGGCCGCAGAGGTTCAGCCGGTCGCACGCGCAGTCGGTGATGATGATCAGAGGGGCGTCCTTGGGGAAGTCGGAGGCCTGCTCCAGCAGCTCGATGCCCGGCTGGAGCACCGTGCCGCCCCGGCCCCGGACTTTTACGCTGCCGGCGATGTCGGCGGCCTCCATATACCCCTGGTCGTAGGGGGCGGCGTCGCAGAACACCACCCGCACCCGGTTTACGTCCCGGGCCGCGCTGTAACTGGCGATAGACCCCAGGGCGGCGGAGAGCAGGGACCGGTCCATGGAGCCGGAGGTGTCCAGCAGCACGCCGAAGGTGCGGCCCGCCTGGGCCGCCTCCTCATACCGCCAGGAGGGCCGGGGGATGTCCGGCGTGGCCGACTGGCGGCGGCTGAGCCGGGCGTAAGTGCGGCGCCTCTCCAGGGGCTCAAACCGCTCGTCAAACCACCGGGCCAGCTTCACATCCCAGGGGATGGGGGGCTGGGACAGGGCCCGAATCTCCTCCACCAGCCCTTCGGGCAGGTAGCCCCGCTCATGGGCCTGGTGGTAGTCCAGACCCCGCTGGATGGCGGAGCGGCACCAGCTGTCCAGGTCCACAAAGTCCCTGGTGGCCGTCCAGTCGGGTGGGCCGAAGAGAATGTCGCGCTGGGCCATGCGCCTGTATTTGCGCAGGTTGGCGGCCAGACGGTCGTAGACGCTCTCTGCCGACAGGCCCTGCAGCTCCGGGTCGAAGAGCAGGCCGTCGGGCATGGAGCCCACCTCCATGTCCCGCAGCCACTGGTTGATGACATAGTCGCAGGCCACGTTCCACAGCTCCGGGTCCCGCCTGCCCAGCCGGGCCTCGTGGCACAGGGCGGCGTGGAGGTACTCATGGGCCAGGACGAACCGCCACTCCTGCTCGGTGAGCCCGGCGGCGGGGTTGACGTAGATCTCCTTCATCCGCATGGAGATGGCGGCCACCGGGATGTCCATCCGCTGGACCGTCAGGGGGTCGTCCACCAGCCTGAAGCCGGAGGCCACGCCTCCCAGCAGGGGATAGCTGGACAGAAACCACTCCTGGGCCCGCTGGATGGGCCCCATTTTTTTGCGGTCACCCGGCTGGGTGGTGACGCCGCCGGCGTAGTCCACGGCGGAGCGCAGGGCGTCCCGCAGGCTCCCGGCAAAGAGCTGCCGCCAGTCCGGGGGTTTCTGCCACCAGCCGGAAGGGGCAGGCTCCCACACCATGTCGGGCCGCCCGCCGCTCATGGTGGAGAAGCGAAAATAGGCGCTGTCGCTGTGCTCCTTCAGCCAGCGCCAGAGGGCCTCCTCCTCCCGTGTGTTGGGGGGCAGGGGGGCGGACAGCTCACCCGGCGGCGTGCCCACCCGCAGGTCGGACAGGTACCGGGCCGCCACGCAGTCGCAGGCGGCGTTCCACACCATATCGCCCGCCCTGTCCTCCCGGATGTGGCCCAGGGCCAGGTGGAGCAGGCAGTGGGCCAGTACATAGGCCCACTCCTGGGGCGCGGCCCGGCGGCGGCTGTTGGCGTAGAGGCCGCCGTTGGCGCTCACCCACACCCAGTCCTCTTTGGCCATGGGGTAGCTGTCATCAAAATGGGGGGTGGCCTCCTTCATCAGCGGACCCAGCACAGGGTTCTGGTTCACCAGAGCGCACCCGGCCTGAAAGGCCTCCTTGGCCGGGTTGGGCTTGTTCTGCTTTTTCCCGCTCATCCGTTGCGCTTGTCGGCCAGGCGGGGCAGGTCCCGGAACAGCTCCACCACAAACCAGTCGGGCAGCTCCCTGCCGTCCTCGGGGGTCACCGCCATCCGGGCAATCTCCAGGCTCAGGTCGGCCAGCTCGGTGATACGGTCCTTGGCCTGGAGCACCAGGACGCGGCTGTCGGCGCTGAGCCTGCTCCGCTCCGGGGGCAGCTCCTTCACCAGCCGGGCCCGGAGGGACTGGGCCAGGAAGTAGAGCACATCCCGCTCCTCCGGCTTATCCGGCCAGGGCTGCTCGCCGGAGAGAATCTTGTCCAGGGCGTACTGGCTGCGCACCTGCCGGATGTAGGCCAGAAACTGGGCGGCGTGCTGGGGACTGAGGCAACCGGCGGCCAGGATGCGAAGGCTCTCCACGCTGATGTCCGCGCCGTAGCTGTGGATGGCGTCGCTGAGCATGTGCCAGGAGCGGGGCATGGAGAAGGGCTCCTCGCTCTTGGGGGGCTTGGACCACAGGTGGTCGGGGCGGCTGGAGATGTAGTCGTAGATGTAGGGGTGGATGTTGTGCGCACCCGCCCACTCCAGCCACAGCCGGGGGCTGGCGGTGAGCTCCACATGGAACATCCGGTTGATGAGAGCGGAGGACATGGGCCGGGTGATGGCGTTGTCCTGGGCCCGGTTGCCCGCGCCCACCACGATGGAACCCTCGGGCAGATGGTATTCCCCGATGCGCCGCTCGTGGATGAGGGAGTAGAAGGCCTTCTGTACCTCCGAGGTGCAGGCGTTCAGCTCGTCCAGGAACAGCACATAGGGCTCTGACCGGGCGATGGTCCTGGGGGGACAGAACTGGCTGAAGCCGTCCCGGATTTGGGGCACGCCGATGATGTCCTCCGGGGCCAGCTGGCTGCCCAGCAGGGAGACGCACTCCAGCCCCAGGCTGCCGGCGAACTCCTGGACGATGGCGGATTTCCCGATGCCGGGGGCGCCCCAGATGAAAACAGGGCGGACCAGGCCCACATTTAAAAGGACGTCCAATAGCTGCTTGTGGTTGACGGTAACTGTGAGGTTCATAAATAGCTTCTCCTGTGGTCTGGGGGAGGAATCTGCGGCCTGAGCCGCATGTCCGGCGTAGTAAACAATTTTAACATAAAAAACAGGCGGAAGAAACAAAAAAGCAAAGTCTTGTTAAAATTTAAGAGTTTTATCTGCGCAGAAAATATCCTCCGCTTTCGAGAAAAACAGGAAAGCACAGAGAAAAAAGGGGCCTTTTCTGCCGCCAGGCAGGCCGTCTGGGGAGAGAAATCCTATATTTTATGAACAAACATCATATTCTTTGTAAACGTTAGCACTCTCCTCTTGACAGTGCTAATCCCCGGTGCTATAACATAGTTGTTCCAAGAGAGGGAGACCAAAAGGTTCCCTCCCGCAGGGCAAGAGATAAGTGATATGAATGGAGGAATGACTTATGTTGCCCAGCATTTTTGGTGAGAATTTGTTCGATGAGTTCTTTGATAATAACTTCGGGATGTTCCCGATGTGGAATGGCCGCAACCCTCTGTACGGCAAGCACGCCAAGAACCTGATGAAGACCGATGTGCGGGAGACCGAGAACACCTATGAGGTGGACATCGACCTGCCCGGCTTCAAGAAGGACGAGATCAGCGTGGACCTGAAGGACGGCTACCTGACCATCAGCGCCTCCAAGGGCCTGGACAAGGACGAGAGCGACAAGAAGGGCAAGTACATCCGTCAGGAGCGCTACGCCGGCGCATGCAGCCGGAGCTTCTATGTGGGCGATGTAAAGCCCGAGGATGTGTCCGCCAAGTATGAGGACGGCATTCTGAAGCTGTCCATGCCCAAGCAGGCCAAGCAGGAGCTGCCCAAGAGTTCCACCATCGCCATCGGCTAACCGAATCAGAAGAAACGAGGGGCGCTGCCGCGCAAGCGGCGGCGCCCCTCGTTCGCGCTGTTTTGGTGAGAATGCCGCCGCCCGCCCACTTGCCCGGAGTGGGTCAGCTGTGCTAAAATGTACAAGTTAGTTTTGCGGAAAGCGGATTTTATTTTTCAACAGGTGAATGGTATGCCGATTGTAGATACGTTTGGACAGTTTGTGGAGAAATGGTGCGACACTGCGCCCCAGCGGGCCCGCTGGCTGCTGAAAACCGGGTGGGAGGCGCAGAACCTGAAATTCCGGTTCCTGCCCGACAGGCGGCTCATTCCGGCGGACCGGTATCTGGCCCGCCTGATGATGGACACCATGCTGCGGCCCCTTCAGCACCCGGAGCAGTGCGCCATTATCAGCGTCTTTACCCCCTGCGAGCTGCTGCAGGAGGCAGGGCTGAGCCCCTACAACGCGGAGGCCTTTTCCTGCTACCTGTCCGCCTCCAGGGCCGAGCGGGGACTGCTGCAGCAGGCGGAGAACGCCGGGGTGTCCGAGACGCTGTGCAGCTACCACAAGACTTTCCTGGGGGCGGCCCAGAAGGGCCTGCTGCCCAAGCCCCGCTGCATTGTCTACACCAGTCTGATGTGCGACGCCAATCTGCTCACCTTCCGGACTCTGGCCCAGATGTACGGCGTGCCCCTGTTCGCCATCGACGTGCCCCTCCGGCAGACGGAGGACAACGTGAAGTATGTGGCCGGGCAGCTGCGGGAGCTGGCCGCCTTTCTGGAGGAGGTCACGGGCCGGAAAATCGACGCCCAGTCCCTGCGGACCCGGGTGGGCGTCAGCCGGCGGACCCTGGAGAAATTTCAGCGGTTCCAGCGGCTCCGGGCCGGCCGGTATATTCCGGAGGACCTGGTGTCCCCCCTCTACTGCGGCATGACCAACAACATCCTGCTGGGCACCCCCCAGGAGGAGAAATACGTGGACATGCTGCTGCGGGACGTACAGTCCGCGCCCCCCAAGCGGGGCAAGCACATCTACTGGATGCACACCATCCCCTTCTGGTCCGGCGCGGTGAACGACGCCCTGTCCTTCAGCGAAAAGGCCCAGATTGTGGGCTGCGAGCTGAGCCAGGCCTGCCCGCCTGACTTTGACCCGGAGGAGCCCTATGAGGCCATGGCCCACCGGCTGGTGTACCACTTCCTCAACGGCAGCGTGAACCGGCGGATTGAGGCGGGCATCCGCCACGCCAAGGAGGCGGGGGCGGACGGCGTGGTGTGGTTCGACCACTGGGGATGCAAGCACACCATGGGCGCGGCCCAGCTGGCCAAGAAGCAGTTTGAGGCTCAGGGCCTGCCCCTGCTGATCCTGGACGGGGACGGCTGCGACCGGAGCCACGGCGGCGAGGGCCAGACCGCCACACGGCTGGGGGCGTTTCTGGAGATGCTGGACCAGGCGGGAGGGACGAGAGATGAATAAACTCTACTATGTGTGCAAATACACGCCGGTGGAGCTGCTGACGGCTCTGGGGGCGGACTGCGCCAACCTGAACGGCATGCCCCAGGGCTTTGACCGGGCGGACCAGATCGCCCACCCCAACCTGTGCGGCTTCGGCAAGGCGGTGCTGGAGCAGGTGATGGCCGGGGAGGTCAAGGAGCTGGTGCTGGTCAACTGCTGCGACACCATCCGCAGCGTGTATGACATCCTGGCCGACAGCGGCAAGCTGGACTTCCTCTATCTGATGGACATGCTCCGCAGCGACGGCACATGCAGCCGGGAGCGGACTGTGGAGCAGCTCAGGGACCTGGCCGCGGCCTACGGGGTCTACCGGGGCGCTGCCTTTGATATTCAGGCCTTCCGCAGGGCCTTTCAGCCTGTGGAGCGGGGCATGGAGCCCTACATCAGCGTGCTGGGCGCCCGCATGGGGAAACAGCTCTACGACATGGTGAGCAAGGCCATGCCCTACCCGGTGGAGAACGACACCTGCGTCCACAACCGGTCGGTGGGGGAGGCGCCGCCCCCGGAGGACGGGGATTTTGACAGCCTGATGGACTGGTACGCCGGAGAGCTGCTCCGGCAGCTGCCCTGCATGCGGATGATGGACAACACCGGCCGCAAACAGCTCTACCGCCACCCCAACCTGAAGGGGATTATCTACCATACGGTGAAGTTCTGCGACTTTTACAGCTTTGAGTACATGCAGGTCAAGCAGGAGGCGGCGGTGCCCCTGCTGAAAATCGAGTCGGACTACACGCTGCAGAGCAGCGGCCAGCTGCTGACCCGGCTGGACGCCTTCGCCGAGCGCATTGGAAGCCACTGGCAGGAAGGAATGGAGAAAAAGATGGGCAAGGGCTATTTTGCAGGCATTGACAGCGGCTCCACCAGCACGGACGTGGTCATTCTGGACCGGGACGGGCGCATTGTGACAGGGGTTATCCTGCCCACCGGCGCGGGGGCCGCCGCCGGGGCGGAGCGGGCCCTGGAGGAGGCCCTGTCCCACGCGGGGCTGAAGCGGGAGGACATCGACGCCATGGTGACCACCGGCTACGGCCGCACCGCCATCGACCAGGGGGACAAGAGCATCACTGAGATCACCTGCCATGCCAGGGGGGCCTACTATCTGGACCCCGCGGTGCGGACGGTCATCGACATCGGCGGCCAGGACAGCAAGGTTATCCGGCTGGACGAGAACGGCGGCGTGGTCAACTTTGTGATGAACGACAAGTGCGCCGCAGGCACCGGCCGCTTCCTGGAGATGATGGCCCGGACCATGGAGACCAGCCTGGACCAGATGAGCCATATGGGCCTGAAGTACCATGAGGACATCACCATTTCCAGCATGTGCACTGTGTTCGCCGAGTCGGAGGTGGTGTCCCTCATCGCCCAGAACAAGGCCCCTGACGATATTGTCCACGGCCTGAACAAGGCGGTGGCGTCCAAGACGGCGGCCCTGGTCAAGCGGGTAGGCGGCGAGGAGCGGTACATGATGACCGGCGGCGTGTCCAAAAACGAGAGCCTGGTAAAAACCCTGGAGGAGAAGCTGGGCGCCGCCCTGGTGGTGGACGAGAACGCCCAGCTCTGCGGCGCCCTGGGGGCGGCCCTCTTCGCCATGGACATGGTGGACCGGAGCTGAGCCTATAAAAAGCATACAAAGAGGCCGTGGGGCCGCTCAGAGAGCGGCCCCACGGCCTCTTTGTATTAAGGGATTACCGGCTGAAGAACCGGTACAGGAAGGTGACCACCTGGGCCCGGGTGCAGGTGAGCATGGGGGAGAAGGTGGCGGCAGAGGTGCCGGTGGTGACATACTCCGCAACGGCCCATTTCACCGGATACCAGAAAAAGTCGTCCTGGTCCACGTCGGTAAAAGCCATGGAGCCGGAGAGCTGCCTGGGCGAATCGTCGGCCCGCCACAGGAAGGTGACCACCTCCGAGCGGGTGCAGACGGCGTTGGGGGAGAAGGTGGCGGGGGTAGAGCCGGTGGTGATGCCGTTTGCCGCCGCCCACAGCACCGCGTCATGGTAGAAGGCGCTGGAGGGCACGTCCCGGAAGGGGTTCTCGGCGGAGGCGCCGGCCGTCCCCTCCAGGCCCAGGGCCCGCCACAGCAGAGTGACCACCTCGGAGCGGGTACAGGCCCGGTCGGGGGAGAAGGTGTCCGGGCCGGTGCCCGAGGTGACGCCGTTTTCCACCGCCCACTGGACCGCGTCGCAGTACCAGCTGCCGGCGGGCACGTCCCGAAAAACGGAGGAATCTCCGGTGGTGACGTCGCTGGTGGGCCGGATGACCGCGTCCCCGTCCTTCAGCAGGTATTTCTGCCCGGGCGCGCCGGCGTCCACGTCCAGGGCCATGGTCAGGTCCTTCAGAGCCACGCCGGAGAACAGCACCTCACGGTGCAGGGCACTGTTGGCGTCCAGCTCCAGGACGGTGATGTCCGCTGTGCCCGAGCCGTAGACCTCCACCGTCCAGTCGCCGCTGGTGAGAAATACAGCGGTCTGGCCGTCCACGCACTCCAGCTGGAGGCCGCCGGACTTTTTCACGGTGGAGATGACGCCGCCCCGGATGGTGGCCGCCACATCGCCGCTGCTGCTCCTGATTTGGGCGTTGGCGGAGGAGGCGAAAGTGACCATCTTTCCGCTGGCGTCAAAGTCACTGATGGAGTTGAGGGTGCCCGCCTCCAGCCAGGCCAGATAATGGGCTGGCTGGTGGGCCCGGCCGATGGCATTCAGCAGGAGTGCAGCGGGGGCGTTGACAGGCAGCAGCGGCAGCAGGACAGAGATGGACAGCCCGTTGGCCAGCGTCTCTCCTGCGGAGTACTCCGGCTCTTTCACGCCGTAGTAGGCCCGCAGGCTCTGCTGAATCAGGTCGGAATACCGTTCGTTGTAGGCGCTGCGGCTGCCTACCGCAACCCCCAGGGAGGAGATGAGCTGCTGGACTGCGGCGGGCTGAGCCACATAGGTGACGGACTCGTCATCATCCAGGTCAATGCCGGAGAGCGCCTCGAACTCGTCCTTGCGCACCTCGGGCAGGACGGAGGGGAAGGTGAGGGTGGTGCCGTGGCGGCCGAAGCCCCACTTGCTCAGGGGCACGCAGGGCACCAGGTCGGCGGCGCTGATAATGGAGAACAGCCCCCGGCAGGCCTTGGGGGAGGTGGTGCAGTTGGGGGCGGCGAACACATAGGCGTAGAGGTTGTCGCTGTCGATCTGGGAGGACATGGCCTGGGCCAGCAGGTTGCAGGTGGCGCCGGAGCGGCTGTACCCGGTCATCCACAGCTTTACGTCCCCGGAGAACTGGTACAGGTCCTTCAGCCCGGCGATGTAGTCCTCCAGCTCAGCCTGGACCGACTTGGTAGCGGCGGAGAAGCCGGCGTGGTCGCCGCTGGCGCCCACATTGAAGTTGTCCGCCCACTCGCCGCCGTAGCCGCCGCCCCGCAGCACCACGGCCACCACCACGTCCTGGCCGATCTGCCTGCTGGCAAAGCCGTAAGCCACCTTGGAGGAGGAGTCGGTGAGGGCGGTGTTGTAGTTGTGGAACTCCGCATTGCCAAAGCCGATGTCGGAGAAGAGCCGCTGGAGGTTGAGGGCCCGGCGCAGGTCGTGCTCGGGCAGCTCCTCGGTATAGAGGTTCTGCCGGGAGTAGCCCGCCATGGCCAGCTTCAGGGTCATGACGGCCAGGTCGCTGTGGTAGGCGCTGTTGTCGTAGGAGAAGAAGCCGTCGTTGTAGTAGAAGGAATAGGAGGCGGTGTCCCCGTTGGCGTCGGGGTACTCAAAGGTGCCCCGGGCGATTTTATCCACATCGGAGGGAATGTACCGGAATTTGACGCCCTCCATGCTGCACTGGAGCTCCGCAGGGGTGCGGACGTAGCCCGTCACCGTCAAAAGCGAGGTCCAGCCTTCCAGGGCGTGCTCTCCCACGGCCTGGAGGTCGGGACCGCACCGGAGGTCCGTCAGGTCAGAGCACCAGGCAAAGGCCTGCCGGCCGATGCTGATGACGTGGGTCAGGTCGATGGAGGTGAGGGAGGAGCAGCCGTTAAAGGCGTGGTCCCCCACCACGGTCAGGCAGTCGGGCAGGGTGACGCTGGTCAGCTTTCTGCAGCTCTGGAAGGCGCCGTCGCCGATCATAACCACCGGGCAGCCCTCCAGCTCCGCCGGGATGGCCACGCTGACCGCTGTCTCCCGGCAGTCGGTGATGACAGCCTTTCCATTTACGATCTCGTAGGACAGGTCGTCGCTGACGCCGGGCGGGTCCTCCGCCTTGACGGTCAGGCCCTCGGCGTTATAACTGCCGGTCTTGCCCTGGTAGCAGGCCTGGACGGTGTAGGTATAGGTAGCCCCAATGATGACCGTCCGGTCGGTGTAGGAGCCGCCGGAGCTGCCGGATACGGCGGCGATTTTTTGGTAGCTGCTGCCGCTGCCCGACTTGCGCAGGATGTTGAAGCTGTCCACCGTGTGGGTCTGGCCGGGGACGGTGAGGGGCAGGGTCCAGGTCACGGTCACCGCCTTGTTGGCAAACTCCGCCTTCTCCAGAACGGGGGTGGGGATGGTGCCGGAGGAGGGCTGGGTGGTAGAATCGCCGCTGGAACCGCCGCCTGAGAAGCGCATGCCCCGCAGGACAGGGTAGGGGTAGCTGCCGCTGCCCATGGTCCAGATGCTGTCAAAGTCAAAGCCGGTGAAGCTGGAGGAGGAGCCCATCTGGCGCTCACTCAGACCGCGGACGTTGACCAGAGAGTCATCCGCATAGCCCTCGGGGAGCAGGGGCAGGGCGTCGTCCTGACGCACCAGGCCAAAGCAGTTCTCCAGGTCCCAGGGCCAACCGCCCAGCGAGGCGGAATAGGAGTTCCCGTTGGAGTCTTTCCCCATATTGACGGCGGTGACCCGCCCTGTGTTATAGCAATTCCGGGCCAGCCGGGGACCCCAGCCGGACAGGCCGCCCACCATGCAGCAGCCGTCGCCGGAGATGTCGCCGCAGTTGAAGCAGTCGTACAGGGTCCCGCCGTAGGAGAGCAGGCCGCCTACCTCGCTGGCCCGGCTGCTGTCGGAGCCCTTCGTGGTATCCGTGACAGAAATGTCCGCGGCGTTCATGCAGCGGGTGAGCGTGGGGCCTGAGGAGCTGGAATTGTTAATGATACCGGCCGCTTTGCCCTCCGGGCCCCGGTATGTGATGGCGCCCCAGTTCTGGCAGCCGGTAATCTCGCCTGAACCGTGGCCGCAGATACCGCCGATGAGGGCGCTCTGGCCCACAGCCTGGATATCGCCCATATGGATGCATCCGGTTATGGTGATGCGGTCGGCAATGCCCACAATTCCGCCCAAATCAGGCCCGGAGAACAGGGAACCGGGGTGGGTGGAGACAATGCCGCCCGCCATCCAGCAGTTTTCCACCAGGGCGCCGTCGCCGGAGGCCCGTCCCACAATGCCGCCCATGGCGCAGGAAGAGGAACTGGAGGAACCGGAGGGGGCGGCGTCATGAATATCCCCGGAGAAGTAGCAGTTGGAGATGACCGAGGAGGTGGCAGAAGTGGCGATCTCCCCCACAATGCCGCCGATGGGGGAGGGATTGCTCACGGTTGTATCCGGATAGATGGCGGAATTTTTCACCCCCACATTCCGGATGGTCCCGCCTCTGAGAGAGGCAAACAGGCCGCCGGAGCCAGTGATGCCGGTGATGACATGGCCGTTGCCTTCAAAGACGCCGGTAAAGGGGGAGGTGGAGCACAGGGGCTTCCACTGATAGCCGGACAGGCCGATGTCGGCCATCAGAATGTAGTTGCGGTTGGGGGCGTCCGAGATGGCCAGCAGATCGGCGGCGGTGTACACGCCGGTGTACCCGGCGGGGACCTGGGCGGCCTGGGACACCGGCGCCAGAAAGCCGTCCAGCACCGGCGCGGCAGGCTTGAGAGAGCCCGCCGCCTGCGCCTTGGGCGCCAGGGGAGCGCACAGCCCAGCCGCCAGCGCCAGGGTCAAAAGCCAGCTGACGATCCGTGTTGTATTCCGTGTCCTCGTATCTTGTTTTTTCATGACGTTTCCTCCCGGCATTCCCGCCGGCGGCGCCTGCGCCCGTTCCCGTCCTGCAGGATGGCCCGTCCTGTCCCGGAACAGGACGGGCAGGCCGCAGGGCCGGCGGTGGGAATAAAGAAATTCCATTTACCCCAATTTCAGTGCAGCGCCGCTCACGCCGGTGTACCGGCCAGCCCGTCCAGAACCGCTGCCGTCTCCTCCCCGCTCAGGGTTCCCTCGCCGTCAGGCAGGTGGAGGAGCCACTGGTGGAAGGCGCGGCACAGGTTGGGCTCCCGGATCTGCACGGAGCAGAAGCCGTCCTGCAGGGGAAAACGCTCTGTGGTAAAGAAGCCCACCCCCGAGTGCTGGGAGGTGGTCATGCTCAGATAGCCTGGAAAAATCCCTGGCTCCAGCAGCCGCCCGGTGATATCCCCCGCACGGATGCGCTCCGCCATGGCGGCCAGCAGCCGCCGCCGCTGCTCCGGCGGAAAGGGAGCGACAAAAGCGGTGGGGAAGTCATCCAGCGAGCCGGTGTCCAGGAACCGTTCCAGGCCGCTGCGGGTAAACAGGGTGTAGAACCGCTCCACTGTCCGCAGCCGCCCAAACCGCCGCCTGGCCGCCCCGGCCAGACGGTCATAGAAGGGCAGGCCGGGGCGCAGATACCGGCCGATGACCTCGTCGCCATAAAACCGGCCGAAGCAGGGCTGATCCATTACCATGTAAAAGCCGTTTTCATCGGTGCACAGGTCATAGGACTCCAGAATTTCCACAGGGTCGGCGGTGTACTGAATCAGGCTGTAACACTGGGAGAGAAGGCCCTGAAAGTGCCGGTGGTAGCCCGTCACCTGGTCGTCGCCCCGCAGCAGCATGGCCTGGTTGCCGTCCTCCGACAGGCACACCACACAGCTGTGGGTGACCAGAAAATAGGGGAAGGGGTCGGTATACCGGGCAACGATGGTATTGTCATAATAGTAGTAGGGGTGGTACCGCCGCCGGGACAGCAGGCACACAGGCAGCAGACGGCAGAAGCAGTCCAGGTTGTGCCGGCTGATGTCCGCCGCCGCCCCCGAGGCGTCGAAGGCCACAATCTGCCGCACCTCCGCCCCCATCTGTCCGTCCAGATAGCGGCGGAGCAGCTCGCTGCTGAGGAAGGTGTCGGTGGGGGGCACGGTCAGATCCACCCGGGCGTCCGGCCGGGCCAGCTCCTGGGCCAGCACCATCCGCAGCAGAGGCTGTACGCTGGCCGCGCCGGAAAAAATGGACCGCTGCCCGGCATACTGGTCCAGATTCATCAGCAGGCGGCTCTCCTCAAAGGCGGGAATGGAGAAATCCAGCTCCGCCAGGTCGGAGAACAGCTGCCCCACCATCTCTCTGGCCCGGCGAAGGCCTTCTTTTTCAAACTGGGCGTCGTAATAGACCCGCAGCCGCCGGCTCTCGCCCGGGGTCAGGCGCAGATGGTAAATCAGGGCGTCCAGCGCGTCGTAGGGCAGCACCCGCTGCCCGGCCAGCGCCTTGGAGAGGGCGGTCCGCTCCACCCCCGACAGCCGGGACAGGGCGGACACCGTGATTTCTTTGGCCTGTAACAAGTCCCGCAGGTATTCGCTGAACAGAAGCAAAAACATCGCCTCCCGTAGGGAATTGACAGAATCAAGCAAATTTAGTATAACATAGATTTTTCAAAGTGGTGTGCACAGGAAGAAAGGTTTTCGCGCACAGATTTTTGCACAGCTGCCGGGGCCCGGCCCACCGCCGCTTCGTCTGGAACAGCCGGAGCGGATATGGTATAATAACCGCGATACAAACAGCGCTGCTGTTTGCGGCCGCCTTTTGGGCGGCCCGGCGCGGTGAAATCGCCGCGCGCTGCGCTTGTTGCACCACAGCTCAAAACCGGCGGGGCCGGTTTTTCGCCGCCCTGCGGCGGGCAAGCCCAAATGGCTTGCAGCTATGATACCTCTCTGGCCCTTTTCCCGCCCCTGCGGGGCAGGTGAAAAAGACGGCCGGAGGGCAAGACTGGGAAAGGGGAGCTTATCAGTGAAAGTAGTCTATTTCAGTCCCAATGACACCACGAGAAGGGTGACCCAGGCGGCGGCAGCGGCCATGGAGCCCGGCGGAGAGCAGGTGGACCTGCTGAAGGCTCCGCTGACAGCGGACCTGAGCGTGGGCGAGGAGGAGATGCTGGTGGTGGGGATGCCGGTGTACGCGGGCCGCATCCCCGGCCTGTGCCTGTCCTCCCTGGCCCATTTGAAAGGAAACGGCAGCCCGGCGGCGGCCATTGTGGTGTACGGCAACCGGGACTATGACGACGCTCTGCTGGAGCTGACCGACCTGCTGGAGGCCCAGGGCTTCCGGGTGGTGGGGGCCGGGGCCTTTATCGCCAGGCACTCCATCTTTCCCACCGTGGCGGCGGACCGGCCCGACGAAAAAGACATGGAGGCCATCGCCGCCTTTGGCCGGGAGTGCCAGGCCCGGCGGGGGCTGTTCTCCGAGGGCCACCCCGGCGAAATTCTGGTCAAGGGCAGCCGGCCCTACAAGAAGCCGGGCGCCTCATCTTTCCGGCCCTCCGGCGACAGGACATGCACCGCCTGCGGCGCCTGCGCCGCCGTGTGCCCCACCAAGTCCATTGACCCGGCAACCCCCACCAAGACCAGAGAAGACACCTGCCTGGCCTGCGCGGCCTGCATCCGGGTGTGCCCCACCGGCTCCCGGGCCTTCCGGGGCGTGGCCTATCAGACTGCCCGCAAGGCCTTTGAGATTAAGTGCGCGGCCTACCGCCTGCCTGAGGCGTTCTACCGGGCGTAAGGAGGCGGCATGGATTGTATGAAACTGTGCATCGCCCCCATCGGCGTGCTGCACAAGGATGAGCAGGGCGTCCGGGTGGAGCTGGAGCCTGCCTATGCCCCAGGCCTGCTGGGCCTGGAGCTGTACAGCCATGTGCACATCCTCTGGTGGTTTAACCGCCGGGACACCCCGGAGGACCGGGGCCGCCTCCAGGTCCGGCCGCCCCACCGCGGCACGCCGGGGCCCATGGGAGTCTTTGCCAGCCGGTCTCCAAGCCGGCCCAACCCCATTGCCCTGTCCACCGGGCGAATCCTGTCTGTGGACAGGGAGCGGGGGGTGCTTACCCTGGACTGGAGCGACGCGGAGGACGGCACCCCGGTGCTGGACATCAAGCCCTACTCCACCGGCCTGGACCGGGTGACAGAGGCCAGGGAACCCTACTGGCACGACGAATGGCCCCACACCTATGAGGAGGCCCGGCAGCGGGGGGAGTGAACCCTGCCCGCAGAATAAAAAGGTCCGCACCGTACATACGGTGCGGACCTTTTTATCGGCAATCAGAGGGGGCGGCTGCCCTCTCCGGGCATCCGCCACTCGTCGGCAGGCTGGGCGGCATCGGAGACGGCGCAGTAGTACCGGGCCAGGGTGCCGGTGTAATACCCCTGGAGCCAGACGGCGAGAGGGAGGGGCAGCAGGAAGGAGAGCACCTCGCCGGTCACAATGCCTGCCGTGAGGGCAGTCAGACTGCCGGAGGTGAGGAAGAAGGCGCAGCCCAGGCCCATACAAACGCCGGACACCAGCATGGAGAGGACGGAGGACAGAATACTCCACCCCAGGAAGGAAAGAGACAGCTTAAAGACCTCTCCGCGGCGGGCATAGAGCAGGGCCCGGCTGCGGCGCACAGCCTCCAGGGCTCCGTCGTCCGGGTGGTCGGCCAGGCAGAAGGGAGCGAGGACATAGCGCAGCAGCAGGAAGAGAAGAACCAGGGCCGTAGCAATAAGCACCGCAATAAAGCCTGCGTAGAGGATCGTCATCTGGAGGGTGACCGCTTCCACAGAGGGCGCATAGTAAGAACCCATGGCGAATACGGTCACAAGAAAGGACAGAATCAGGGACGCAGGCACCAGCACCAGCACAGCCCAGCAGATGGAAAAGGCCAGAATAATCAGGTTCATCAGGATGACCCGGCCGGCCATGCCGAAGCCGCTCAGCAGGTCGCCCAAGCCGGACGCCTCCCCGCGGCTGCGCCTGAGGGTGTAGCTGTCATAGCCGAAGGACAGGACTGCGGCATAGAGCTGGAGAAGAATCTGAAGAAAAAAGACAGGCACCGCCACAGGAGAGGCGGGGGCGGTGAGAACGGCCAGCAGCTGCTGGGGGTCGGTATAGGTGAGCAGGGCCGCCAGCATATCCCGGGTGGCGGTCACAGACCCCCCCACCACCAGGTTCAACAGGAGGGAGAGCCCGCTGGTGAGGAGCAGGTAGACCAGCGTCACCTTCCACACTCTGGGGCGGTCGGTGCGCAGGCTCTCCCGCGCGGCCCGCTTCAGGTCTTTCCGGCTGACGAATTGGGGCGGGCCGGACATCGGAACGTTGTACATGGGCAGATTCCCCCTCTCTCAGATGTGTGCATCATACCATAAGCCGGGCGCAAATGCAAATAGGGCGCAGATGCAAAAAGCCCGGCGGGCAGCCTGGGCTGCCCGCCGGGACTCAGAATCGCATCCTTAGTCGCCCGCCAGTTTGGACAGGAGGAACTCCACATCCCGCTCACGGACGGGGCGGGGGTTGTCCGTCACGAAGCGGTCGTTGAGAGCGGCCCGGACAATGTCCGACCGGACGGACTTGAACTTGTCCATGTCCGCGCCGCACTCCCGCAGGTTGGCGGGAATGTTGATGGTCTGCATTAGCCGCTCCACCTCGGTGATCAGATTGGTGACGCCCAGCCGCACCGTGGGGGCGGGCAGGTAGAGGAGCTTGGCGATGTGCTGGTATTTCTTGGCCGCCAGGGTAAAGCCGGCGGGATTCTGCAAGTCGGCGTTAAAGGCCAGCACATGGGGCAGCAGCATGGCGTTGAGCCTGCCGTGAGAGATGTGGAGCTGGCCGCCCACCGCGTGGGCGATGGAGTGGCACACGCCCAGGCCCGCCGAGTTGAAGGCCAGGCCGGCCATGCAGGACGCGTTGTGCATCCGCTCCCGGGCGTGGAGATCGCTGCCGTCCAGAGTGGCAATGGGCAGGAAGCGGAAGGTGAGGGCAATGGATTTCTCCGCCAGGGCGTCGGTGAAGTCGCTGGCGGCGTTGGCCACGTGGGCCTCCAGCGCGTGGGTGAGCACGTCCATGCCGGTGTCCGCCGTAACCGAGGGGGGCGCGGAGAGCACCAGCTCCGGGTCCAGAATGGCGATGGGGGGACGGAGCTCCTGGCTGACCAGGGGGTACTTGACGCCCTGGTCCGTGTCGGTAATGACAGCGGCCTCAGTGACCTCGGAGCCGGTGCCGCTGGTGGTGGGAATGGCAAAGCACTCCTCGATCTGAATCTCGTTGCCCTCCATTTTGGACGCCACGGCCCGGATGGCCTTGGCCGCGTCAATGGCGGAGCCGCCGCCCAGAGCGATCATGACCTCCGCCTTGCAGTCCAGCAGGACCTTCACGCCCTCGGAGACCACATGAATGGAGGGGTCGGGGGTGACGCCGCTGAAAATGGTGAGCTGGCAGTCGGTCAGGTGGGAGGCCACCCGCTCCGCCGTGCCCGACTGGGCCATATAGTGGTCGGTGACCATCATAACCCGCTTGTTCTTTACGCGCGCAAGGCGCTCCAGCGCGCCTTCACCGAAAAAAATTCTGGTGCTGAAGCTGAATTCCCGCATAGCCCGCCCTCCTGAACAGTGTATAATTGATTATGTATGATAAAAATATGTACCGGACAAAACCGGAGAACGCCGCAGTACGGCTTATCCGACAGATACTATTTTAACAAAAACAGAATGGGCAGACAAGGGAATATTGTATGATATTTCGTCCTGAGGTGTTCTAAACCGGAGAGAACAGGGGGATTGCGCTGGAGGAAGAGGTCTGGTATAGTGGAGGAGAACACAGAAGATTTGCGCGGAACAGAGGAGGAAACGCCATGCTTCATATCTACTGCGGAGACGGAAAGGGAAAGACAACCTGCGCCTTTGGACTGGCCCTGCGGGCTGCGGGCCGGGGGCGGAAGGTGGTGATTGCCCAGTTCCTCAAGAGCGGGGACAGCGGCGAGCGGGAGGCCATCGCCCGGGTGCCCGGCGTGACCCTGCTGGAGGTGCCCGAGCAGGTGAAATTTACCTTCATGATGAACGACCAGGAGAAGGCGGAGGCCTCTGCCCGGATGAAGGAGACGCTGAAGCGGCTGTCCGGCCTGGTGAAGGCGGGGGACTGCGGCCTGGTGGTGCTGGATGAGTGCTGCGCTGCCGTGTCCACTGGCCTGCTGCCCCTGGCGGATGTGCTGGCATTTCTGGACAGCGCGCCGGAGGACCTGGAGATAGTGATTACGGGCAGGGACCCGGACCCAGCCCTGGTGGAGCGGGCCGACTATATCACCGAGATGAAAAAAATACGCCATCCCTTTGACAAGGGCGTGGCCGCCCGGAAGGGGATTGAGTGGTAAACGACAGAATGTGCGCGTCAGGCGGATGCCTGGCGCGCTTTTTGTCTGCCTGAGCTGGAAAATAGAAAAAAGTGGAATAAAAAATTGCATAAATAGAAAAGAGAAAAAAATCAAAAAAGATAACATTTTCTATAATAACAAAATAAGGAAAACGGTTGAAGTGCATAAAACATGCATTGATAATTATAAAAAATACCGGTAAATTTTTAGTATGAGAAAATATTGCATAATTTATACAAAGAAACCTTGAAAAGTTTTGACAAAATGATATAATGATTTCCATTAAGGGGAAATCAGGCTGCGGCCGCCTGCGCGTCTCCCGGAACGGAAGCCGTTGTCCGCTTCGGAAGGACAGACGCCACGCTTCTTATCCCCATCCCGCTAAGGAGGAAGTATACATGGCACATAAGTACGTCTATCTCTTTTCCGAGGGCAATGGCTCCATGCGTGAGCTGCTGGGCGGCAAGGGCGCCAACCTGGCCGAAATGACCAATCTGGGCATGCCTGTGCCCCAGGGCTTCACTGTTACCACCGAGGCCTGCACTCAGTATTATAACGACGGCCGCCAGATCAACGAGGAGATTCAGGCTCAGATCTATGAGTACCTGGGCAAGATGGAGGAGATCTGCGGCAAGAAGTTTGCCGATCCCGAGAATCCCCTGCTGGTCTCCGTCCGCTCCGGCGCCCGGGCCTCCATGCCCGGCATGATGGACACCATCCTGAACCTGGGCCTGAACGACGTTGTGGTGGAGGGCCTGGCCAAGTTCACCAACAACCCCCGCTTTGCTTACGACTCCTACCGCCGGTTCATCCAGATGTTCTCCGACGTGGTCATGGAGCTGTCCAAGAAGCGCTTTGAGGAGATCATCGACGAGGTCAAGGCCAAGAAGGGCGTCAAGCAGGACGTGGAGCTGGACACCGACGACATGAAGAACCTGGTGGTCCTCTTCAAGGAGTTCTACAAGAAGGAAAAGGGCGAGGACTTCCCCCAGGACCCCAAGGTCCAGCTGATGGAGGCCGTCAAGGCCGTGTTCCGCTCCTGGGACAATCCCCGCGCCAACGTGTACCGCCGCATGAACGAGATCCCCTACGACTGGGGCACCGCCGTCAACGTGCAGGCCATGGTCTTCGGCAACTCCGGCAATAAGTCCGGCACCGGCGTGGCCTTTACCCGCAACCCCGCCACCGGTGAGAAGGCCCTGTTTGGCGAATACCTCATCAACGCCCAGGGCGAGGACGTGGTGGCCGGCGTGCGCACCCCCTCTCCCATCAGCAAGCTCCACGAGGAGATGCCCGAGGTGTACGACCAGTTCGCCGACATTGCCAACCGGCTGGAGCAGCACTACAAGGACATGCAGGACATGGAGTTCACCATTGAGAACGGCAAGCTCTACATGCTCCAGACCCGCAACGGCAAGCGCACCGCCGCCGCCGCCCTGAAGGTGGCCGTGGACCTGGTGGACGAGGGCATGATTGACGAGAAAGAGGCCGTCTGCCGCGTGGAGCCCAAGCAGCTGGACGCCCTGCTGCACCCCACCTTTGACCCCGAGGCCCTGAAGAAGGCCCAGGCCGTGGGCAAGGGCCTGGCCGCCTCCCCCGGCGCCGCCTGCGGCCGCGTGGTCTTCACTGCTGAGGACGCCAAGGAGTGGCACGACCGGGGCGAGAAGGTGGTCCTGGTCCGGCTGGAGACCTCTCCCGAGGACATCGAGGGCATGCAGGTCTCCCAGGGCATCCTGACCGTCCGGGGCGGCATGACCTCCCACGCCGCCGTGGTGGCCCGGGGCATGGGCACCTGCTGCGTGTCCGGCTGCGGCGACATCGTGGTGGACTATGAGAACAAGAAATTCACCCTGGCCGGCAAGGAGTACCACGAGGGCGACTACATCTCCCTGGACGGCTCCACCGGCAACATCTACGGCGAGGCCATTCCCACCGTGCCCGCCGATCCCGGCTCCGGCTACTTCGGCCGGCTCATGGGCTGGGCTGACAAGTACCGCCAGCTGAAGGTATACACCAACGCCGACACCCCCAGGGACGCCAAGCAGGCACGCGCCTTCGGCGCCCAGGGCATCGGCCTGTGCCGCACCGAGCACATGTTCTTTGAGGAGACCCGCATCAAGGCCATGCGCGAGATGATCGTGGCCGACAACACCGAGGACCGCAAGAAGGCCCTGGCCAAGATTATGCCCTACCAGCAGGGCGATTTCGAGGGCCTGTATGAGGCCATGGAGGGCGATCCGGTTGTCATCCGCTTCCTGGATCCCCCGCTGCACGAGTTCCTGCCCACCAAGGAGGAGGACATCAAGGAGATTGCCGGCGACATGGGCATTACCGTGGAGCGGCTGAAGGAGGTTATCGCCTCCCTCCACGAGTTCAATCCCATGATGGGTCACCGGGGCTGCCGCCTGGCCGTCTCCTACCCCGAGATCGCCGAGATGCAGACCACCGCTGTTATCAACGCCGCCATCAACGTCCAGAAGAAGCACCCCGACTGGACCATGGTGCCTGAGATTATGATCCCCCTGGTGGGCGAGGTCAAGGAGCTCAAGTACGTCAAGGACGTGGTGGCCGCCACTGCCGACGCCATCATCAAGGCCTCCGGCATTGACATGAAGTACGAGGTGGGCACCATGATTGAGATCCCCCGTGCCGCCCTCACCGCCGACGAGATCGCCACCGAGGCCGAGTTCTTCTCCTTCGGCACCAACGACCTGACCCAGATGACCTTCGGCTTCTCCCGGGACGACGCCGGCAAGTTCCTGAACTACTACTATGAGAAGAAGATCTACGAGTCCGACCCCTTCGCCCACCTGGACCAGAAGGGCGTCGGCAAGCTGGTGAAGATGGCTGTCGAGCTGGGCCGCAAGACCCGTCCCACCATCCACCTGGGCATCTGCGGCGAGCACGGCGGCGACCCCACCTCCGTGGAGTTCTGCCACAAGGTGGGCCTGGACTATGTCTCCTGCTCCCCCTACCGCGTGCCCATTGCCCGTCTGGCTGCCGCCCAGGCCGCCATCAAGAACCCCCGGTAAATCTCCGGCACAGGCCCATCAAAATGAACAGGCGCACCGCTCAAAACGGTGCGCCTGTTTTTGCCATTGCCTGAAATCCGGATTCAAAAGGAGAAAATGGAGTATGGACGAGAACCTGAGCAATATGATTACACTCAACGACGAGAGCGGGAACCCGGTCCGGTTTGAATTCCTGGACCTGGTGGAATACGACGAAGAGGAGTACGTCGTCCTGCTGCCGGAGGAAGGAGATGGAGAGGTGGTTATCCTCCGGGTGGACCACACCGACCCGGACAGCGAAGAAGAGATTTATACCGGCGTACAGGACGACGAGACGCTGGAAGCTGTGTTCAACATATTCAAGGAGAAGTTCAAGGAACAGTTTGACTTCCTGGATGAGGCGTGAGCGCTCCCGGAAGGGCATATGCAAGATAAGACAGCGCCGCCCCGGCTCAAAACCGGGGCGGCGCTGTTATTCTGCGCAGGGGTGGGACCGGCTCAGACGCCCTTTGGAGGCTTGTCCACCGTATAGCCGTTGACAGTAAGATGGGCCACCTGGGCCCCCAGGTCATCGGTGACATCCACGGCGTAGAGGCAGGTGGTGCGGCCCGCCTTCAGGCATCTGGCCTCCGCAATGAGGGTTTTCCCACGGGATGGGGCGAGAAAGGTGATGGCCACCTGCTGTGTGACAGTGGTACGCTGGCTGTGGCCGTTGGCGGCCACGGCAAAGGCAAAGTCCGCCAGAGTGAAGATGGCGCCTCCCATGGGGACGGAGTTGATGTTGAGATGGATGGAGCGGATAGGCATGGAGCAGACCGCTCGGCCGGGTTCGGCAATGTCAATGACTGCGCCTGCCACTTCAACTGCAAAGCGGTCGCCGGAAAAGCAGGCGCGAATTTGGTCAAGGGTGGGCATGAGAAGCACCCCTTTCTGAAGAGTTTTGCACAGGAAATGGGTATGCGGTGGATAAATTATAGCAAGAGCGGGGGAAAAGCACAACCGGGTTTTCGCGCTCAAAGCAGGGGCAAGCCTGGCGGGGCCCAGCTTATTTTCCTGATAAGCAATATTTTTCTATCAAAATAAGAAAAACACTGCCTTTTTTCCCGGGGAAAAGGGCGGTATACTGAATGCACAAACAGGAGAGGAGTGAGCACATGAAGGTGTGCCTGGCGGAGAACATCCGCATGCTGAGAAAAGAGCGGGGACTGACCCAGGAGCAGCTCTCTGAGGCTATGGGGGTCACGGTGGGGACAGTCTCCAAATGGGAGACGGGCAGCTGTATCCCGGACGTATCCCTGATGATGGAGCTGGCGGAGTTTTTTGAGACCAGCGTGGATGTGCTGCTGGGGTATGAGCAGCAGAGCACGGCACTGGAGGACAGGCTGGAGCGGCTGCAGACCCTGCGGTTGGAGAAGAACTATTCCGCAGCCTTTCGGGAGGGGGAGAAGGCTCTGCAGAAGTACCCCAACAGCTTCCGGGTGGTGTATGAGTGCGCCCAGCTCTATCAGGCGGCAGGGATAGAGCTGGGGGACGGCCAGATGTTCCAGCGCTGCCGGGCGCTGTTCCGGCGGAGCCTGGGCCTGCTGGACCAGAACCGGAACCCGGAGATTGGAGCGGTCTCCATCCACAACGCCATCGCGGCCACCTATCTGAGCCAGGGGGAGCGGGAGAAGGGGGTGGCCCTGCTGAAGGAAAACAACGTAGAGGGTATCAACAACGGGCTCATCGGCACACAGCTGGCCCAGGACAAGACCACCAGCCAGGAGGCATTGGGCTACCTGACCAAAGCGCTGGTGGACAGCGGCATGCAGCTGGTCCAGTTCGCCATCGGCTACAACAACGCCTGTCTCCGCCTGGGCAGAGCGAGGGATTCCCTTGCCTTTACCCAGCTGCTGCTCCAGTTCCAGGAGGGGCTGAAGAAGCCGGGAAAGACCTCCTATCTGGACAAGGTCAGCGTCATGCTCCTGACGCTGTGCGCTTTCTCCAGCATGGATATGGGGGATGGCGAACAGGCGGAGGCATATCTCCGGCAGGCCTGGGACCAGGCTGTACGCTTTGACGCCGCCCCCAGCTACACACTGGAGAACGTGCGCTTCATTACCACACATCAGAGCGCCGCCTATGACGACTTCGGGGCTACCGCAGCGGGCAGCATCCGAAAGCTGCTGGAGGAAAACCAGGCGGAGTATCCCGCTCTGCTGGAGCGGTGGAAGGAGATGGAGAGGCGATAAAACAGCCGGGTCGGAGGGGAAGCGTCTATAATATGGGCGCGCTGCGGAAGAGAGGATGGACTATGGCGGAAAGACAGGAAAGAAAAGCTGCATTTGAATTGATAGATGGAATTATTCTGGTGCCGGGCGCAATAAAAGATACTTCCGGATACTTCGCGATTGACACGGGCGCGGTCCAAACGGTTTTGAACCGAATCTACTGCGCTTCAGCGCCCGGCAGTGAGATAAAAGAGGCGCTTACCTTTAACGGCGGCATGAAGCCCAGTGATATTTCAACGGGGAGTGCAGAAAAAATTTCTGTGGCCGGCTGGGAAATAACGCTGAGCAGCGCTTTGACGATGGATATGGATTATGTGGAACGGCCTTTGAGAAAGGGGAGAGACGACCTGGTCTTTCTCGGTTCTATTGGAGCGGATATTCTGGGAACAGGTCTCCTTCTCATAGACTACCCGAATAAGCAACTCGACTTTTGTGTCTCAAAGATTCCGGAACATGCGAAGAGAGTAAAAATGATAATTGAGAAATTGCCGACGGTTGAGTTGGAGATACAACAGAGGACATTTCGCTTTGTGATGGATACCGGTGCGAATCATTTTGTGATGGATCGGGAAGCGGTTCCAATGGGAGCCATTGTCGCGTCCTCTGACAAAGATGCGCCGCAGATGCTCAAATCTCTGCACTTTGCGGGGAGAGAATACAGAAACATAACCGGAATGACAGCCGATCTGTCAGCTGTGAGGGATAAGCTTCAGGCGCAGGTGGATGGAATCATCGGCTATCAGCTTCTCAAGGAATATCTGTGCTGCTTTGACTACAAAAATGAATGGCTCTATTTGGCGCCGCAATGCTGAACGGCTACGGACGGGCGATTGGTGAAAAATAAAAGCGCCAGCCCTCCCCACTACGGGGAGGGCTGGCGGATGGCGGCGTCCTGATCAGAGAAAACGGAAGAAGAACAGGTACAGAACCAGCAGGAACACGGCGATGACGCCGATAAGCACCGGGACAAAGACAATCAGGGCGGCCAGAATCATGGCCAGCCGGTCTTTCTTCTCCAGGGGCAGCTCCTCCCGCTCTTTCTCAAACCGCTCCTCCGCCTCCTTGACGTTCAGGACGCGGTTAATCTTTTTCCCGAAGAGCATGGACAATCAGCCTTCCTTTTTGCGCAGGGGGAAGTGACAGGCCACATAGTGGTCGTTGCCCACGTTGGTCCACTCAGGAACCTCCTCCTTGCACTTCTGCTGGCAGTAGCGGCAGCGGGTGTGGAACTTGCAGCCGGAGGGGGGATTGACCGGGCTGGGGATATCGCCCTCCAGCAGGATGCGCTCCCGCTTGTCGTCCTCGTCCACCACGGGGATGGCGGAGAGCAGGGCCTCGGTGTAGGGGTGCAGAGTGTTGGCAAAGAGCTCCTCCGTGGGGGCCAGCTCCACCATGTTACCCAGGTACATGACGCCGATGCGGTCGCTGATATACTTCACCACGCTCAGGTCGTGGGTGATGAACAGGTAGGTCAGGTTCTGCTTTTCCTTCAGGTCGGAGAGCAGGTTGAGGATCTGGGACTGGATGGACACGTCCAGCGCGGACACGGCCTCATCGCACACCACAAAAGAGGGGTTGAGAGCCAGGCTGCGGGCGATGCCGATGCGCTGCCGCTGGCCGCCGGAGAACTGGTGGGGATAGCGGCCGAACATATAGGTGGCCAGTCCGCAGTCCTCCATGACCTTAAAGATATAGTCCCGCATGGCCGGGTCGCCCCGCTTGAAGATGCCGTGGGACACCAGGCCCTCGCCGATAATCTGACCCACCGTCATGCGGGGGTTCAGAGAGGAGTAGGGGTCCTGGAAGATGAGCTGCAGGTCCTTGCGCAGCACCCGCATCTCCTCCTTGGACAGCTTCTTCAGGTCAATGTCCTTGCCGTCCTTGTGGTAGATGACGTCGCCGTGGGTCTGGGGATAGAGCTGCAGCAGGGTGCGGCCAAAGGTGGACTTGCCGCAGCCCGACTCGCCCACCAGGCCCAGGGTCTCGCCGGCGTAGATATCCAGGGAGATACCGTCGTTGGCGCGGACATAGCGCTGCTTCTCCCGCAGCTTGGTCTTTTTTACCGGGAAATACTGCTTCACGTCCCGGACAGTCAGCAGCACTTTTTTCTCATTCACCATGTTCAGTCCTCCCCGCCTTCTCCGGGTAGAAACACCGGACCAGATGATTGGGCGCGACCTCCACCAGCTCGGGTTCGGCCTGCTTGCACTTTTCCGTGCAGTACTTGCACCGGGGAGCAAACTTGCAGCCCTGGGGCAGGTACAGGGGGTTGGGCACCGCGCCGGGGATGGCCTCCAGCCGCTTGCCCTTGGGGGTGTTGAGCCGGGGGATGGAAGTCATCAGACCCTCGGTGTAGGGGTGGGAGTGGACGCCCTTGTGGAAAATGGTGTAGGCGTCGGCCTTCTCCACAATCTGGCCGCAGTACATGACGGCCACCTCGTCGGCCATCTCGTGGATGACGCCCAGGTCGTGGGTGATGAACAGGATGGAGGAGCCCGTCTGATGCTTGAGCTCGTTCATCAGCTTGAGGATCTGGGCCTGGATGGTCACGTCCAGAGCGGTGGTGGGCTCGTCGGCGATGAGCAGCTTGGGCCGGCAGGCCAGGGCCATGGCGATCATGACGCGCTGCCGCATACCGCCGGAGAGCTGGAAGGGGTACTGCTTGGCCACCCGCTCCGGATTGGGGATTTTTACGTCGGAGAGCAGGGAGATGGCCTTGGCGTGGGCCTCCTTCTTGCTCATGTGCTGGTGGAGAATCAGGACCTCGCCGATCTGGCGCTCAACGGTGAACACCGGGTTGAGGGAGGTCATGGGCTCCTGGAAGATAACGGAGATCTCGTTGCCCCGGATGTGGTGCAGTTCCTTGTCCGAGGCGGCCAGAATGTCCTGGCCGTCAAAGGTGATGCTGCCGCTCTCGATATAGCCGTTTCCGTCCAGCAGGCGCAGAATGCTCATGGCGGAAACGCTCTTGCCGGAACCGGACTCGCCCACGATGCCCAGGGTCTTGCCGGCCTCCAGGCTGTAAGTCACGTCGTTGACCGCCTTCACGATACCCTTCTTGGTGGTGAAGTAGGTGTGCAGATTTTTTACTTCAAGCAGACTCATATCCGGTTCACCTCTCTTTCGACTTGGGATCAATGGCGTCCCGCAGGCCGTCGCCGATGCAGTTGATGCTGATGGTGCAGATGCCCAGCATCAGGGCCGGGAACACCCAGCGCCACCAGTAGTTCTCAATAACCTGGCCGTTCTGTGCGCCGGTGAGCATGTTGCCCCAGGTGGCGTTGGGCTCGTTGACGCCGAAGCCGATAAAGGACAGGGAGGACTCGGTCAGCATACAGGTGGCGAAGTTCAGGGTGGCGTTGACAATGATGACGGTGATGATATTGGGCAGGATGTGCCGGAAGATAATGCCGGTCTCCTTGACGCCCAGGGACTTGGCGGCGGTGACGAACTCCTGCTCGCGCTCGGCCAGCACGCTGCCGCGGACCAGGCGGGCGATGCCGGGCCAGGACAGCAGGCCCAAAATACACATGATCAGGATGATGCGCTGGGTCTCGCTGATGCTGTTGCCCAGGATGGACGACAGGATAATACAGAAGGGGAGGAAGGGGATGGAGGAGACAATCTCGGTCAGACGCATGAGCAGGTTGTCCACCTTGCCGCCCTTGTAGCCGGACACGCCGCCCACAATGATGCCGATGATGGTGGAGATAATGACGGAGATGGCGCCCACGGTCATGGTCATGCGGCCGCCCACCAGAATACGGCGGAACAGGTCGCGGCCGAAGGCGTCGGTGCCCATCAGGTAGCCCTTCAGGCCCCAGGCCACCACATTGCCGTCCTCCTGGATGGCGTAGTTGGCGTAGTAGCCGGCGTCCACAGAGGCCACGGAGGTGGCGCTGGAGGGCGCGGAAGCCTGGCCGTGGGTGTTGTCGCCCCAGCTGACGGCGGTGCCGTCCTTGAGGATGGCGGTGTAGTGATAGCGGCCGGCGGAGAGGGAGGCCACCTGGCCCTGGATCTCCTCGGGCACGTCCAGGGAACCCTTGACGTTGTTGCCCCAGGTGTACACCCGGCCGTCGGAGGTGACGGCGGCGGCGCTCTCGTCGGTAATGGCCAGGTCAATGACGCTGCCCTGGATCTCCTCGGGGATGTTGGTGTAGGCAGAGGTCTTGGTGGTCAGGGGCACCACCTCGCCGTCCTTGGTCAGGGCCATGACGATGTTGGTGCTGGCGGCGAACTTGTCGATGTTGCCCTGGACCCCCTCGGGGTAGGTGATGCGCAGCAGGTACTCGCTGCCCCAGTTGTACATCTTGCCCTCTTCGGTCAGGGCCAGGGAGATCTGGTAGCCGGCCAGAATCTGCTTGATGTTGTTGCCGCCGGTGCGCAGCTCCATGGGGATGCTGCTCAGGCCCATGCGGTCGTTGCCCCAGGTGAACACCTGGCCGTCCTCATTCACGGCCACCACATGGTCCAAACCGGCGGAGATCTGGACCAGCTTGCCGGTCTCGCTGGCGCTGGGGATATTTTTCAGCTTCTCGTTGGGGAAGGTGCCCCACTCGTAGACGTTGCCGTCCTTATCCAGGCCCACGGAGAAGGAGCTGCCCACGGACATGTCCTGGGCGTTGCCCTGGAGGCCGCTGGGCACGCTCAGCATGCCGAAGCCGGGGGCCACGTTGGCCTGGGTCACGTCCTGGTAGTACAGGTCGATGGGGAAGAAGTAGGGCAGAATAACGCAGCAGAGGAAAATAACGGTGAACAGAATGACGCCGGCCATGGCGATCTTGTCCCGGACAAAGGAGTGGAGCGCCATCTGCATGGGGCTCTGAAGGACCTCGTCCTCCTCCTGAGGGAGACTGCCCACCATCATGCGCTGGGCCGCCATGGAGGCGGTGGAGCGGCGGGTGGCTTTTTTCTTTTGATTTCGCATTGTCTTCCCTCCTTTAGTTCTCGAGTCGGACGCGGGGATCCACCATGGTGTAGGCGATATCCATCAGCACGTTGCCGGCCAGGGACAGCACCACGTAGAACATCTGCATGCTGAGCACCACGGCGAAGTCACGCTGGAGCAGGCCGTCAATGAGCATCTTGCCCAGGCCGGGCCAGAGGAATACGGTCTCGATGACGATGGAGCCGCCGAACAGGCTGATAATCCACGAGGTGGTGATGGTCACAATGGGGATCAGGGCGTTGCGGAAGGCGTGGACATAGATGACGGTCTTTTCCCGCAGGCCCTTGGCCCGGGCGGTCTTGATATAGTCCATGCGCAGCACGTCGATCATGGCGGCGCGGACGTACCGGGTGATGCCGCCGATGCCGGACACGGCCATGACCAGCACGGGCAGGACCATGTGCCACGCCGTATCCAGGAACGCACTCAGGCCTGTGGCGTCAAGGCCGGCGGTTTTTACGCCGCTGATGGGGAATATGGGGAACTTGACGGCCAGCAGGAAGATGGCCAGCAGGGCTACGATAAATTGGGGCAGACTGTATCCCACTATGGTCAGCACCTGGACCGTCTTGTCAAAGACGCCGTTTTTCCGCACCGCGGTTACAATACCCAGCGGGATGGCGATGATAAACACCACAATCATGGTCAGCACGTTAAGCAGAACAGTGTTCGCCATGGGGGCGCCGATGATGTTGATGACCTCCTGCTTGTACTGGGTGGAGTAGCCGAAGTTGCCGGTGAGCATGTTGCCCATCCAGGCCAGGTACTGGATCGGCAGGGGCTTGTCCAGACCCAGGCTGGCCACCGTCTTGTCGTACAGGGCCTGATAGGCGTCCGGCTTCATGGTGGTCTTGCTGTTGCCCAGCATGATGTCCACCGGGTCGCCGGGCATGGACTTATAGATTGCAAACATCAGGATGGAAATGATAAAAAATACAAAAACGATATATACAAATCGTTTTAGCAAATATCTTCCTTTTCCCATTCACCTTTCCTCCGTTTCAAATTTATGGGATCGGGGTTCCCGTCTGTCGTGGGAGATGGCTTGTCAGTATTGTGTCCATTCCCAGGGAAATGCGGCATGAAAAGGGGGATGCGACATTTCCCCGGGAATGCCCAAATACCGGAAAACCGGCGGAACCCGCGCAAACCTGCGGGGTTCCGCCGGATATTCGGCTTAGGCCTCTACCCAGGCATCCAGGACGGCGCGGGACCACTCCCAAACGGCGGTGGAGTACCAGTCATGGAGCTTCGGAGAGTAGAAATCGTAATACTCGTCGGAATACAGGGGAATATCGGGCAGTTTGTCGTTCCAAATCGCGATGAAGTTCTGCCAGGTGGTCAGCCAGGTCTCGGTGTCGTCATAGGGGATGGCCTTCAGGGCCTCAGCGGCGGCAGCCAGCTCCTCGTCGGCAATCCAGTTGCTGTTATAACCTCCCTGCATCCACACGGGATCGGTGGAGAAGTAGTACCAGGGGGAGCTGGCCAGAGCGAAGCCGGTGGCCAGGTTGTACATGTTGTAGATCTTGTCGCCGGTGTGGGTGATGGCGGCCTGCATGGTGGGGAAGTCGGTGGTGGTGGCGCGCAGCTCCATACCGGCCTCGGTCATGCTCTCGGGCAGCATGGTGGCCAGCAGCTCGGACACGGGGTTGTTGCTGGTGTTGCACCACTCGATGACCAGAGGCTTCAGCTCGCCGTCAACCTCCTTGTAGCGGGTGCCGGTGCCGGAGTAGGGAGTGCCGTCGGCGTTCAGGGTCCAGCCGTCCTCCTCCAGGAGCTGCTTGGCCATGTCGATGTTCTTCTCATAGGTGTTCAGGTTCTGTTCGATCCAGTCCTGGGACTCCTGGTACTCCCACTGGGCCAGGCCGTAGTAGGAGTGGACCACGGAGGCGTAGCCGCCGCTGTACTGACGGGCGAACTCGTTGCGGTCCAGGCAGTAGGCAATGGCCTTGCGGACGTTCTCAGAGTCGGTGGGGAACTGGCTGCAGTCGAACTGCACCTTGCCGTAGCCGTTGCGGTAGAAGGTGTTGTCCATCGCCTCGCCGGCCTCCACCAGATCCAGGCCGGCATTGATGGTGTCGGCGCCGGAGCACTGGAACAGCAGGTCCACGGAGCCGGAGGCCAGCTCGTTCATCATGGTGTCGCTCTTGACGGTCTTGATGATGATCTTCTCAATCAGGGGCTTCACGCCGCGGTAGTCGCCGGCGTAGTTGGGGTTGACCACCAGGACGCCCTGGCGGCTGGCGATGTCATAGGACTGGAACAGGTAGGGGCCGCAGGTGACGGTGGGGTTGTACCGGTAGCCGGTGGTGGAGTTGTTGATGGTCTCCATGAGCAGATCAGCGGTGAAGTCGCCGGTGATCATAGCGCCCTCGGGGGCGTCCACCACGTCGCAGCCGGGGGCGATGACGTGCATGGGACGGGGAGCGGCGGAGGCGTAGGTAATGTCGTAGTGGTAGGGCAGCTCCTCAGCCTGGACGGTGACGGAGTAGGTCATGTCGTCCACCAGGTGCACGCCGGCGAAGTTCTTGGTGTTGCCGGCAAAGTAGTCCTGATAGCCCACCAGGGAGTAGCCGGCCTGGCTGGGATAGCCGTCCACGGCGTTCATCTCAGGGCTGCTCTCCAGCAGCAGCTGGAAGACATAGTCCTTGGCGGTGATGGGAGTGCCGTCGCTCCACACCAGGCCGTCGTTGATGGTGACGGTGTAGGTCTTGGTGCCGTCCTCGTTCTCCACTTCCTCGTGGCTGGCCACCACGGTGGGATCGTAGACCCAATCGCCCTCAATGTCGGAGACAATGGTGCCGTAGCCGTGGAGCAGGTCGTACAGCTTGTAGTTGGTGGCGTTGTTGTTGAAGCTGGCGTCGTAGAAGTCGTTATCCAGGTCGGTGGTGGTACCGATAACCAGCTGGCCGGTGGGCTCAGTGGGCTTGACAGCCTCGGTGCCCTGGCTCTGAGAGGGGGAGGCTGCGGGGGTATTGCTGGCAGAGGGGTTTGTGGTCACGGTCTGCTGGCCGCAGGCAGCGAGCGAGAGAACCGTAGCGCCTGCCAGCAGGAGGGACAGCAGCTTTTTCTTTTGCATTTTTCGTCTTCCTTTCCCATCTGATTAGGAGCTGACGATCATGAACGGCGCAGCGGGACGGAGAGACCTCCGCCGGACGCATTGCCGAGCAGATGAAAGCTTGCTTATTTTATCAAAAAAATATCAGATAATCAAGGGGAACCGCAATATTTGTAAAAAAAGTATCAAGCGGGGTAGCGGAACGGAAAAATTTCTGCCATGCCGGGACGGGTCGGAATATCTCTGTATGGCGGAATAATGTCCGCATTACGACTGCATAAGCCCCTCCATTTCCCCAATTAGTGTGTCAAAAAGTTTCAAAGCGTCTACGATGGGAGCGGGGGAGGAGATGTCCACGCCGGCGCCCCTGAGCAGGGACACAGGGTCGGCGGAGCAGCCGCCGCTGAGGAAGCGGAGGTAGTCTTCCACCGCCGGGCGGCCCTCTTTCAGGATGCGCTGGGACAGGGCGATGGCCGAGGCGAAGCCGGTGGCGTACTGGTAGACATAGAAGTTATAGTAGAAGTGGGGGATGCGGGCCCACTCCAGGGCGATCTCCGGATCGGGCTCGATGTCCTCGCCGTAGTAGAGGGCGTTGAGCTGGGCGTACTTCTCGTTCAGTGCCTCGGCGGTGAGGGGCTGGCCCTTCCGGGTCTGCTCGCTGCACCACAGCTCAAACTCGGCGAACATGGTCTGGCGGTAGAGGGTGCCCCGGAACTGCTCCAGGAAGTGGTTGATGAGGTAGGCCCGGCGCTTGGGCTCGGTGGTCTTGCTCAGCAGGTGCTGCATCAGCAGGGCCTCGTTGCAGGTGGAGGCCACCTCGGCCACGAAAATCTTGTACCCGGCGTAGGTGACGCTCTGGGTGTGGTTGGACAGGTAGGAGTGGAGGGCGTGGCCCATCTCGTGGACCAGGGTGAACACGTCGTCCAGGGTGTCGGTGTAGTTGAGCAGCACGTAGGGGTGGACGCCGTACACGCCGGCGGAGTAGGCGCCGGAGCGCTTGCCCTGGTTCTCGTAGACGTCGATCCAGCGGTTGTCAAAGCCCTCGCTGAGGATCTTCAGGTAGTCCTCGCCCAGGGGGGCCAGGGCCTCCCGGGCCATATCCTTGGCCTGCTCGAAGGGGATGCCGGCGTCCTCGTCGGCCACGATGGGGGTGTAGAGGTCGTAGTAGTGGAGCTTGTCCACCCCCAGCAGCTGCTTGCGCAGGCGCACATAGCGGTGCATGGCGCCCAGATTGTCGTGGACGGTCTGGATCAGGTTGTGGTAGATCTGGGGGTCCACCTCGGTCTCGGCCAGGGCGGCGTGGAGGGCGGAGGGGTAGCGCCGGGCGTCGGCAAAGAACTGCAGCTGCTTCATCTGGGCGCTCAGGATGGCGGCGCAGGTGTTGCGGAACTGGCCGTACACCCCGTAGAGAGACTGGAAGGCGGACTTGCGCAGGGTCCGGTCGGCGGACTGGATCAGGGAGACATAGTTGCCGTGGGTGACGGGGTGGGCCTCGCCCTTGCCATCCACCGCGTCGGGGTAGGTCATGTCGGCGTCGTTGAGGAGGGAGAAAATGTCGTCCGGGGCCTGGGCCATCCGCTCGGCGGAGGCCAGCAGGGCCTCGCCGTCCGGGGAGAGGGTGTGGTCCTTCTTGCTGCGGATGCGGCTGAGCATGAGCCGGTAGTGGGCTAGGGCGGGCTCCTGGGCGTAGAAGGCCTCCAGGGTGGCGTCGTCAATGGCCAGCAGCTCCGGGGTCTGGAAGGAGAGGGCCTGGCTCAGCTCCACCAGAAGGTTCTGGCACTGGGCGCTCATCTCCTGATAGACGGCGTTGCGGGTGTCCTCGTCGCTCTTGCGGAAGGCGTAGGAGATGACCCGGTCGCCCTGGAGATCGATCTCGTCCTGGAGCTGGAGGAAGGCCAGCAGGGTGGCGGCGCTCTCGCCCAGACGGCCCCGGTAGCCGGCCAGGTGATTCACCAGGCCCCGGACGCTGTCGAAGGCCTCCCGCCAGGCCTGGTCGCTGGGGTACAGGTCGGTGATGGCCCAGGTGTAGGCCGGGTCCACCTGGCTGCGGGTGGGAAGGGTATGTGCCATAGCGTATGACTCCTTTGTAATTGTAAAATGGTCTGTGCCTGCTTCTTTCGCACAGTATAAATGTAGTATACCACATAACGGCCGGTCTTGCCACGGCATCCGTCCATTCGAGGGAAAATTGGGCAAATGGAGCGCAATATATATAAAGGTATAGGCTATATAGTGAAAGGAGGAGGCGGAGGTGCTGGTGATTGAGAAGCTCTCCGCCACCGGCGGCACCTCCGCCCTGTCCGGCGGCGGCATCGACGCCCCCGGCTCCGTGCTTCAGAAGGAGGCGGGCATTGAGGACAGCCCCGAGGCCTATGTGGAGCAGTGGATGTACTACCAGTCCCTCACCCACCGGGAGGGCATGGAGAATCCCGACGAGGAGCGCTGCCTGTTCCTGGCCCGGCAGGGCGCCGGCCTCATCGACCGGCTCATGAGCTACGGCTATGAGTTCGGCACCCCCATCCCCAACCTGTATGCCGCCGGCGCCATCTCCAACGGCGCCCTGTATGACACCGCCTACATGTCCGGCTCCTCGGTTCTCAACTGCTATGTGATGGGCCGCATTGCCGGCGCCAACGCCGCCGCCCTGGCGGACTGAGCCGGAAAACAGCCCCAAAATCAGACAGCACACAAAAAGCCGCCTCCCCACACAGGGGAGGCGGTTTTTGCGCGCCGGATGATAGGTCATGGCGCCGGCTGCCGGCAGTCGGGCGGAGGCAGCAGGCGGGGAAGCTGGTCCCGCATGCGGAGCAGGTCGCCGGAGTCCTGCTTGATCCAGCAGGAGATCAGCGCGCCGTGGACCAGGGTGAAGAGCACCAGGCTGCACTGCCCGGCCAGGTCGGGGGAGTACCCGCAGGATACCAGCTTGTCCCGGTACAGCTGCTGCCACTCCTCGTACACCTGCCGGGCCTGGAAGGACACCTCTTCGCTGATGTACACCGACTCCAGCCCCATAAACGTGATGACCAGAGACTCAAAGTGGTGCTCCCGGCTGAACAGGGAGGCCAGCCGCTCCAGCATGGCACGAAAGACCGTCAGCGCGTCGTCGGAGACGGAAAAAATATGGGTCCGGATGCCCTCGGCCATCTGATCGTAGGCAAAGCGGATGACCTGAGCGGCCAGCTGCTCCTTTCCGCCGGGAAAGTAGTAGTAGAAAGAGCCCTTCGGAATATTGCAGGCGGCCACAATCTCGGCAATGCCGGTGCCGGAGTAGCCGTTATGGGAGAAGAGTTCAGCGGCGGCCCGGAGAATGCGGGTTTTCTTGTCTGTGCTGCGGTCCAAGGGGCAGGCCTCCTCTGTCTGATGTCTGTCAGGTCACATTAGGTTAACACGGCTTGAGCCGGGTGTCAATGACGGAGGAAAAGAGAAAAGCGCCCCGGAGCAGGCTGCTCCGGGGCGCTTCAGAAGGGGGCTCAGCCCTCGAACACGGTGTTGCCGGTGACGGCCAGGCCGGCGTTATGGCCGCTGGTCATGGCCCAGCCGAAAAGGGAGCCGGGGGCGTAGATGTCGCCCACCACGCCGCCGACCACCTCGCCGGCAGCGTACAGGCCCTGGATGGGCTGTCCGTCGGTGTCCAGCACCTGCATATTGTTGTTGATGCGCAGGCCGCCCAGGGTGGCATAGTAGCGCAGGTTCATCTCCACGGCGTAGTAGGGGCCGTCACCCATGGGGGCGGTGACGTTCCGGCCAAAGTCGGCGTCCTCGCCGGCGGCCACAAAGCCGTTGTACCGCTCCACCGTCTCAGTCAGGGCGCCGGAGGGAATGCCCACAATGGCGGAGAGGTCCTCCAGGGTGTCGGCGTGGGCAAAGACCGGGTTGCCCTCGGTGCCGTTGGCCTCCAGCCACTGGTCCAGCTGCTCCTGGGTGAAGTTGTGGGAGTTGATGCAGGTCTGGGCGTAGGTCTCAAAGGAGGCCGCGTCCATGATCAGGTAGGAGTGCTGATTCTGCTCCATGCCGGCCTTGATGTCGTTGGCGCTGCCCTGCTCGTTGACAAAGCGGACGCCCTGGTCGGACACCAGGATGGAGCCGGTGCCGTTGTACATGGCCAGGCAGCCCTGGAAGGTGTGCTGTCCCCGGCCGTCGGGGAGGATGATGCTGTGGGGCTGGATATTTACCTTGTCCAGGTTGAAGGCGTCGGCGCCGATGGCGGTGGCCATGTTCAGACCGTCGCCGGTGGCGGACACGGCGCCGGCATAGGGCAGGCTGGTGACCGACTCGGGCAGCATGCCGGTGTTGGCGCCGTAGCCGCCGGTGGCCAGGATGACGCTGCCGGCGGTAATCTCATAGGGGGTGCCGTCGGCGGCCAGGGCTTTCACGCCGGTGACAACGCCGTCGGTGACCATCAGTTCCTGGGCGGGGGTCTCCATCATGATGTCCACACCCAGACCGGTCAGCTCGCTCTGGAGGGCGCTGATTACGCCGGCGCCGCCGCCGTCAGGGGAGAAGGTGCGGCCATAGGAGTGTTCGGCGGAGGGGGAGGGCTGGCTGTTCTTGTAGGGCAGGGCAGCGCCGTCCTCGGCCACCAGCCAGTCAAAGGCCGCGCCCTGGGTGTTGGCGTAGAGCCAGAGGGTGCGGGCGTCGCTGTAAAAGTGGCCGTTCTTCATGATATCCATGAAATAGGCCTCGGGGCTGTCCTCAATGCCGTAGGACTGCTGCCACTGGCTGCCGGTGGCGTTGGTGCCGCCGCCCGCCATGGCGGACGCGCCGCCCACCATGGCCATCTTTTCCAGCACGACCACGTCGGCGCCGTTCTGAGCGGCGGTCAGGGCGGCGGTCAGGCCGGCGCCTCCGGCGCCCACCACCACCACGTCGGTGCTCATGGCCACGGTCTCCTTGGCCTCGCCGCCGCTGGCCTGTCCCTGTCCCAGGGCGTCCGGGTCGGCGCCCGAGGCGGTGATGGCCTCCCGTATGGCGGTCAGAAAGCCGTCGCTGGTGTAGGTGGCGCCGCTGACGCCGTCGATGTTGACGCTCTGGGCGTCCAGAACCCGGTCCACCAGGGTGGGCAGGGCTGCGCCGCCCACGCTCTCGGTCTCAGTCTGCTCCAGGACCTCGATATCGGTGATGGAGGTCTCGTCCACGGTGACGGAGACTTTGATATCGCCGCCGTAGCCCTTGCCGGTGCCCTCATAGGTGCCGGGAGTAAAGACGGCGGCGGCGGAGCTGGTCTCGCTGGGCTCGGGAGCGGTGCTGCCGCTGGGCTGGACAGAGGCCTCCGGCTGGGCGGTACAGCCGCTCAACAGCAGAGCGGCAGTCAGCGCGCCTGCCAATAAAGTGCGAATGTGCTTCATTTTATGTGTTCCTCCTTCAGATTCCTGGTTCATAAGTTTGTAGACGAACGGTCAACTAGTAATGTAGCAGATTGTTATGTATTTGTCAATGTGTTTTTTAACGGTTTGGGAGGGGTAATTTTGCGGCAAAAAAGACTGTCCGCACAACCTGACTTGCTGTGCGGACAGTCTCTCTGGGACAGCGGATTATCTGCCGGTGTGCAGCGCGCCCCGGGCGGCGTCCAGGTCCTGCTTTTTTACGTAGAACAGATACTCATAGAACAGGGCCTGATTCTCCCCATAGGTGCCGGTGTAGGCCCGGCGGCTGGGGGAGATGGCGCCGGGGCTGGAGCGGTTGACGGTTTTGAGCTTGTAGCGGATGCCCTGACCTGACAGGGCGCTGCGGACGCGGGCCTGCTCCTCGGCGGAGCAGGTGCTGGTCAGCTCCGTCCAGCCGAACAGTTCCAATAACATGACGTATCCCTCCCGATGTCAGACGAATGAATTGGCCTATGCGGCAGGATGTACTGCAAAAATGATATCGGATCGTGGGTGCCCACAAGACCGGCGGCACGGACAACAAAACAGACATAATTGTGTTATGCGACGCAAAACCGGTGTTTTCAGGCGCTGTTGCCCTTTACTTTGACAGAAGGGATGTGATACAATGGCGAAGAATCCACAAAACCTTGGTTTTAATATGCTGTTATGTCATTTTTAAAATGACCGGCTTGCAGGGAGGACCGCACATGGAAGAGATAGCAGAACTGAAGCGGCGTCTGGAAGAGGAGCGGCCCCAGAAGTGGGATGCCTTTCCTGATATCGGCCTGTATATGGACCAGATCATCTCCTATATGCCCCGCCAGCTCATCCATTTCAGCGATGAGGACAGCCTGACCTCCGCCATGGTAAACAACTATATCAAGGACGGCATACTCCCCCGGGCGGAGGGAAAGCGGTACAACCGGACCCATCTGGCCTACCTGACCGCCATCTGCGCCCTGAAGCAGGTCCTCTCAGTACGGGACGCCAGCCGCCTCATCGGCGCCGGGGTGGAGTTCCCTGAGAAGGACACCCGGGATTTGTACGAGTATTTCCGCAAGGAGCTGGACCAGGCCCTCACCGAGACGGCGGAGAGCCTGGACGAAAACCTGGCCGAGGACCGGCTGCCCGCCCTGGCCCTCAGTCTGGCCCTGCGGAGCTACGCCGACAAGCTGGCCTGCCAGCGGGTGCTGGACATCATGCAGATGAAGCACGCCCCGACCGATCCGGAGGGGAAGGGCAAAGAAAAAGGCAAAAAGTAAATACAGAGCGAAATATATGCCCTGTATTATTACAGGAGGTATCAACCGATGAGCGAATATGTAATCGTCACCGACTCCTCTGCGGACCTGACCGCCGGCATGGTGGAGGAACTGGGGGTGGAGGTTCTGCCCCTGTCCTTTATGGTAAAGGGGCAGACCTACCGCAACTATCCCGACAACCGGGAGATGGACCCCGGGGCGTTTTACGCCATGCTGCGCGCAGGTGAGATGGCCACCACTGCCGCGGTGAACGTGGCCGACTATACCTCCGCCCTGGAGCCCCTGCTGGAGAGCGGCAAGGACGTGCTGGTGCTGGCCTTCTCCTCCGGCCTGTCCGCCACCTACCAGTCCTCCGTTATTGCCGTCAACGAGCTGAAGGACAAGTTCCCTGAGCGGAAAATCTTCACCGTGGACACACTCTGTGCCTCTATGGGCCAGGGCCTGCTGGTGTACCTGGCCGCCAAGAAGAAGCAGGCTGGCGCCACCATTGAGGAGGTGCGGGACTGGACCGAGGAGAACAAGCTGAAGCTGTGCCACTGGTTCACCGTGGACGACCTCCACTTCCTCAAGCGGGGCGGCCGCATCTCCGCCGCCACTGCCGTGGTGGGCTCCATGCTCCACATCAAGCCCGTGCTCCACGTGGACGACGAGGGCCACCTCATCAACATGGGCAAGGCCAGAGGCAGAGGTGCCTCCCTCACCGCCGTGGTGGACCACATGGAGGAGACCGTCACCGACCCGGCCGAGCAGGTGGTGTTCATCAGCCACGGCGACTGCCTGGCCGATGCGGAGAAGGTGGCTGCCGACGTGAAGAAGCGCTTCGGCGTGAAAGAGGTCGTCATCAACTACGTGGGCCCGGTCATCGGCGCCCACTCCGGCCCGGGTACGCTGGCCCTCTTCTTCCTGGGCTCCAAGCGCTGAGCAAGGACAATTAAGACACAGATGCGCCGGACAGGCCTTATTTCTCTTGCAATCCCAGGGGATTTCTGAGAAAATGGGCTTGTCCGGCGATGATTTATGCCCGGCGGACGCCGCCGGGGAGAAAAGGAGCGAATATAGATGGATGACAGATGGCTGGAGGTGTCCGTGGACACCACCGACGCGGGCATGGACGACCTGGCCGCCTACCTGACCGCCTTTGACCTGGGCGGCCTGGTGCTGGAGGACGAGGCCGAGTTCCAGACCTTCCTGGAGCAGAATAAGCAGTACTGGGACTATGTGGACGAGGACCTGATGGAGCGGATGAAGGGCGTGGCCCGGGTGAAGTTCTACGTCACCGACGACACCCACGGCCACGGGAAGCTGGATCGCATCACCGAGGGCCTGCCCGCTCTCCGGGAGCGCTGCGGCGACAAGATGGGCACGCTGGCTGTGCGCACCGCCGGACTGCGTGAGGAGGACTGGGCCAACAACTGGAAGCAGTACTATAAGCCCCTCACCGTGGGCGAGCGGCTGTACATCGTCCCCGAGTGGGAGAAGGGTGAGACAGCCGTCCCGGAGGGCCGCACGGCCCTGTACCTGAACCCGGGCCTCATCTTCGGCACCGGCGCCCACGCCTCCACCCAGCTGTGCCTGGGCGGCGTGGAGGAGTTTGTGAAGGACGGAGACAGGGTGCTGGACCTGGGCTGCGGCAGCGGCATCTTGTCCATCGCAGCCCTGCGCCTGGGCGCGGCGTGCGCCTTCGGCGTGGACATCGACCCCAAGGCGGTGGATGTGGCCTATGAAAACGCCGCCATGAACGGCATCGGACAGGACGTCTACACCGTCCGGGCGGGCAATGTGCTCTCCGACCGGACCCTGTGCGCCCAGCTGGCGGAACAGAAGTGGAACCTGGTGCTGGCCAACATTGTGGCCGACGTAATCATCCCCCTGTCCGCCCAGGTGCCCGGCCTGCTGGCCGAGGGGGGCGTGTTCCTCTGCTCGGGCATCATCGACACCCGGGCCGGCGAGGTTCAGGCCGCCATTGAGGGCCGGGGCATGAAGATCATCCGCAGGTGGGAGAAGAACGGCTGGGCAGCCCTGGCCGCGGCCATGTAAAAACAGATATCAAAGGCCCGCAGCGGAAAACTTTTGCCGCAAACACATGGGCGGCGTATCGAAAAAGCCCCCGGAAAAGAGGACCACGCAGGCTTCCCGGGGCTGTGACAGAATCATTACTTGTGAAAATGGGGGGTGAGGCAGCGGTGATCAAGGCGACGGTTGTGGACATGGCCCTGCCGGAGGAAGGGCGGATTTTCGCTGTCAGCGATATTCACGGCGCGGGGGACCTGCTGAAGCGGGCGCTGGAGCAGGTAAACTTTGGGCCGGAGGACACCCTCTTTGTGCTGGGGGACATTGTGGAGAAGCGGGCGGGGGGACTGTCCACCCTGCGGTACGTCATGGACCTGAAGGAAAAGTACCGGGTGCACGCCGTCTGCGGCAACTGCGACGATCTGGTGCCCGGCTTCCTGGACGGCCGGGACGAGCTGCCTCCTGCCTTTTACGACCACTATTTCCGCTTTTTCAAGGACCGCAGCGTGCTGGTGGAGATGGGCATGGCCCTGGGCATGACCCTGGAGGACTGTCTGGACCAGCCCAGGCTCCGCGCCGCCATCGCGCAGCCCTTCCGGGCGGAGCTGGACTTTCTGCGCGGCCTGCCCACCGCCATCCGGACCCCGGAGATGCTCTTCGTCCACGGGGGCGTGCCCTCCGCTCAGGGCATCGAGGACATGGAGGCCTGGCGGTGCATGAAAAACGACAACTTCCTGGGCCAGGACAACCAGCTGGACCGCTGGTGCGTGGTGGGACACTGGCCCACCACCCTGTACCGGCCCCACATCCCCTGCTTCAACCCCCTTGTGGACCGGGAGAAGCGGGTCATCAGCATTGACGGAGGCACCTCCATCAAGGAGGACGGCCAGCTCAACCTGGCGGAGCTGAGCCGGGACGGGCTGGTGTCCTGGGTGGGGCTGGACCGGCTGCCCACCGCCGTGGCCCTGGACGGCCAGGCGGCGAGCGCCCACTCGGTGAACATCCGCTGGGGCCGGGACAATCTGATTGCCGTGCTGGAGCGGGGGGACGAGTTCTGCCGCTGCCGCCACCTGGCCACCGGCCGGGAGATTGACATTCTCACCGACTACATCTGGGAGAAGGACGGCCTCACCCGCTGCGAGGACTCCACCGACTACCGCCTGCCCGTCTCTCCCGGGGATGCGCTGTCGGTGGTGCGGCGCACCTCCCGGGGCGCCCTGGTGAAGAAGGACGGCGTCACCGGCTGGTACACCGGCCGCCTGACCGAACCTACGCCCAGCCATAGGACCTGATTTGCAGAAAAAGAAGGCGCGGCCGTTTCCTGTGTGAGGGAAACGGCCGCGCCTGGTTAATCAATTTTGTTGGTATGTGGAGCAAACAGGAGGTTACGCCCTCTTTTTCCCGGCAAAACAGGAGGCGACAAGAACAAACAGGCCCAGAACAACCTTGATAAGGCCCTGCACAAGGTTGTAATTCACCAACCTCCTGATAAGCTGCGCCCCTTCATAATGCTGCAGCATCTCCTGGCCGATCACCGCATAATGATAGAAATCCACCGCGCCCCAGATAAGGAGCAAAACAGCGGCCAGGAGCAGCGGCCATGATACACGTCTCATCGTAACCCCTCCCTGAGAATTCCGCTTTTTACCTATGCTTTCCAGATAAAAGTATAGCATAAGACGGTGGACAGTGCAACCTGCGGAGAAGGGATGGGAAACATTTTTTCTGAAAAGAGCTGGAAAATCCCTTGACTTTGGACTTTTCGGCTGATATACTATCATAGCCGCTTTGAACAGGTCTCAAGTGAGCCTTCGCTCCGCCTGCAACAGCGAGCCCGTAATGAAGGAGTGAAACAGAATGCACGCAATTATCGAGACCGGCGGCAAGCAGTTCAAGGTGGCCGAGGGCGACACCCTCTTCATCGAGAAGCTGCCTGTGGAGTCCGGCGAGACCGTCACCTTTGACAAGGTCCTGGCCGTTATCGACGGCGACAAGATCACCGTGGGCACCCCCGTGGTGGCCGGCGCCAAGGTGGACGCCAGCGTCGTGAAGAACGGCAAGGGCAAGAAGGTCATCGTCTTCAAGTACAACCCCAAGAAGGGTTACAGCCGCAAGCAGGGTCACCGTCAGCCCTACACCAAGGTGACCATCGGCAAGATCTCCGTGTAATGATTACCGCATCATTCCGGATGAAGGGCGACCGCATCGAGGGCTTTACCGTAAAGGGCCACAGCGGCTACGCCGACGAGGGGCGTGACATTGTCTGCGCCGCCGTCACCAGCGCCGTCCGCCTCACCGAGTGCGCCGTCAACGATGTGCTCGGGCTGGAGGCCAGCGTGAAGGTGAGAGAGCGGGACGCGGCCGTCACCCTCCGCCTCCCCGGCGGGCTGGGCGAGGAGAATGAGAGCACCTGTCAGACTCTTCTGACCGCCCTCATGGTCTACCTCACCGAGCTCCACGGCGAGTACCCCGAAAATATTATTGTGATGGAGGAGGAGTAAGTCCTCTCCGTCCCAACCATTTATCTGCACACTGTCTGGAGGTGTACGACACATGCTGAAGATTGGCATTCAGTTCTTTGCCCACAAGAAGGGCGTCGGCTCCACCCGCAACGGCCGTGACTCCGAGTCCAAGCGCCTGGGCGTGAAGCGGGCCGACGGTCAGTTCGTTCTGGCCGGCAACATCCTGGTCCGTCAGCGCGGCACCCACATCCATCCCGGCGTCAACGTGGGCAAGGGCAGCGACGACACCCTGTTCGCTCTCAAGAGCGGCACCGTGAAGTTCGAGCGGCTGGGCAAGGACCGCAAGCAGGTCTCCATCGTGGAGATCGCCCAGTAACCGTTCTATATGGGTATACTAAGAGCCTCGGACGGGACCCCGTTCGGGGCTCTTTCTTTCTGAAAGGAGGTACCATATGCCGAATTTTATTGATACCGCCCGCATCACCGTCCGCTCCGGCAGCGGCGGCAACGGCGCGGTGGCCTTCCACCGGGAGAAGTACGTGGCCGCCGGCGGACCCGACGGCGGCGACGGCGGCCGGGGCGGCGACGTGATTCTCAAGACCGACCGCCATCTGTCCACCCTGATGGACTTCCGCTACAAGCGCAAATACGTGGCTGAGAACGGCCAGGACGGCCAGGGCAAGCGCTGCACCGGCAAGGACGGCGCCGACCTCATCATCAAGGTGCCTGTGGGTACCGTGGTGAAGGACGGGGAGACCGGAGAGATCATCTGCGACATGTCCGGGGACGAGCCCTTTGTGCTGGCCCGGGGCGGCAAGGGCGGCTGGGGCAACCAGCACTTTGCCACGCCTACCCGTCAGGTGCCCCGGTTTGCCAAGGCGGGGCTGCCCGGCGTCACCCGGGATGTGGTGCTGGAGCTGAAGCTGCTGGCCGACGTGGGCCTGGTGGGCTTCCCCAACGTGGGCAAATCCACCCTGCTCAGCGTGGTGAGCAAGGCCAACCCCAAAATCGCCAACTATCACTTCACCACCCTCTACCCCAACCTGGGCGTGGTATACGTGGAGGAGGGCACCTCCTTCGTTATGGCCGACATCCCCGGCATCATCGAGGGGGCCAGCGAGGGCGCCGGCCTGGGCCACGACTTCCTGCGCCACATCGACCGCTGCCGCCTGCTCATCCATGTGGTGGACGTGTCCGGCTGCGAGGGCCGAGACCCGGTGGAGGACTTTGAGACCATCAACAAGGAGCTGGCCGAGTACAGCCCTCAGCTGGCCAGCCGCCCCATGATTGTGGCCGCCAACAAGACCGACATCGCCTTTGACCGCACCCTGGTGGACAAGCTGAAGGCCCACGTAGAGGCCAAGGGCATGCCGTTCTACGAGATCTCAGCCGCCGCCCAGAAGGGCGTCCGGGACCTGGTGTACGCCGCCGCCCGGGCGCTGGCCGATCTGCCCCCCATCACGGTGTACGAGCCCACCTATGTGGAGCGGCCTCCCCAGGTGGACATGTCCCAGCCCCTCAGCATTACCCGCGAGGATGACGTGTGGATTGTGGAAGGCCCCTGGCTGGAGCGGCTTATGGCCAACGTCAACTTCGGGGACTACGAGTCCCGCAACTGGTTTGACAAGATGCTCCGGGAATCCGGCCTGTTCCAGCGGCTGGAGGAGATGGGCATCGAGGACGGGGACACCGTGTCCATGTACAATCTGGAATTTGAATATCAGCGCTGAAAAAAGGCGAGGCACACTGTGTGCCTCGCCTTTTTGTGTCTGCGACAGGTGTTACGCCTGGGGAACCGGAATTTCAAACTCCTGCTGGCCCATATAGCCGGGGGCGATCTCGTACTTCTCAAAGACCACCACCGGGTTGCCGGCCTCGTTGATATAGAAGGGCTGGTCGGCGGCAATGGACTGGAAGCCCTGGATGCCGTCGGTGCCGTCAAAGTACACGTTGTCCGGGTCCTGGCTCCGGCGGGCGATCTCCTCGCGGATGACCTGGTTGGCGATCTCCTTGTAGTTCGGGCCCAGCATGTCCTGGAGGGTCAGGTCCGTTCCGGTCTCCAGGTCGATGTTGTAGCAGAAGAACTCGGTGTAGGCGCTGGCCTTGGTCTCGGTCTTGAAGATGACAAAGGACAGGTACTGGTCGTTCCGGCACTTGACCTCATAGTCCACGTCGATGATCACCGGCATGAACTCGTCCGGGTCCCCGCCGGTGGCCACAAAGGCCTCCTTGGTCTCCTCCGCCCGGGCCTGGGCCTCGGCCAGCACCGCGTCGATGCGGGTCTGGATCTCGGTGTTGATCCGCTGCTCCAGGTCGGAGTGGCCCGTGTCCTCCACGGCGGGCAGGCGCACGTCGATGAGCCGCTCCCCGTCGGCGATGGAGTACTCGGTGACGGTGACCACCCGGGCCAGGTCCCCCAGCACGGGCACCTGGTACACCGCGCTGGCAAAGGCGGGGCTGGCGTTGACCAGCAGCACAAAGCTGGCGCAGCAGGCGGCCAGGGAGGCCAGGGTCCTGCTCTGCCAGCGGCGCTGACGCCGCCGGCGCTCCCCCTCCCGCAGGGCGGAGGCCACGGCGAAGTCCAGCTCGGGAGGAATGTCCGCCGACCGGTAACGGTTCTTTGCATCCTGGAATTTCTCATTCATCGCGCAAATCCTCCCCTGTCATATCCCGCAGCTTTTTCAGCGCCTTGTACAGCCGGGATTTCACCGTGTTCAGGTTGGCGCCGGTGGCCCGGGCGATCTCCTCCAGCTTCATGTCCTCAAAAAAACGCAGCCTGATAACCGCCTGTTCTTTCAGATCCAGCCGGTCAATGGCGTCGTACAGGTCCAGCCGCTCTCCCGGGTCCCGCCCGGCGGGGGCGCTCTGCTGCTCCAGATCCTCCAGGGGCAGAATGCGGCTGAGCCGGCGGAAGTGGTTCATGCTCTCGTTGAGGAGAATCCGGTAGAACCAGGTCCTGAGATAGGCCGGCTCCCGCAGGGTGTCCGCCTTGGCGAGGGCTTTGACGATGCTCTCCTGCACCACATCCAGCGCCGCGTCCCGGTTTTTGACATAGCTGAACGCCAGGCGGTAAAAGTCCTCCTGGTGTGAGACGATATAGTCGGCCAGCAGACGGCGGATGTCGGGAGGCTGTAACTTCAAGAGGGAAAAATCGCTCCTTTGCACACAGCCCCCGCATCCCGCCATTCAATCATTAGACGGGATGCGGGGGTAAAAAGTTTTCGGGAAAATGCAGTTTTGGGGGAAAGACTTACTTCAAACCCGCCACAGCGGCCTGGGCGGCGTCGGCGTCGTTGACCACCGCCAGCAGCACACTGCTGCCCCGCTGCTCCAGCACTGCGTTCTCCAGCTTGGGTACCTCGGCGGGGGCATAGTCCTTATAGGTGGCGGCCATGTCATCCAGATAGGTCTTGAACATGTCCACGGCGGCCTGGGCGGCGGCCTCGTCCTTCCACACCGTCACCGACACCTGTTCGGCAAAGCCGGAGGCGGAGTAGGCCTTGGAGGCGGTGAGGGCAGAGGCGTCCAGCCCGTAGCCGGAGAAGTCATAGAGCAGGGAGGCGTCCAGCTCGGTCAGCTCCACCGAGAAGGCCCCGGAGTCCAGCACCGCCTGGGTGGCGGTCTCCGGGTCAAAGGGGGCGCTTTCGCTCTCCGCAGGAGCGGAACAGGCCCCCAGCAGCAGGCACACCGCCGCCGCCAGGCACAGCAGCTTGGAGAGAGAACGTTTCATCATAATCAGGCTCCTTCCTGGCCGGCTTCCGTCTGACCGGCCCAGTAGATCGCGGGGTCCACGGTGTGGATTTTCAGGTAGTCGTACCATTTTATGTAGTAGTCCTTGGTGAAGTGGACGCCGTCGGTGGTGCCCTCTGCGGGGAGGATGCCGCTCCCGTCCACCAGGGCGGCGTTGACGTCCACCAGCACGGCGTGCTTTTCCGCGGCAATATCCGCGATAATGCCATTATACACCGCGATCTGCTCGTTTGTCACGTAGTAGGGCTGATTGTTGGCCTTGCATTTGTCCGGGTTCACCGACACCAGGTTTTGCAGGTAGACAACCGCGTCGGGCTGGATGGCCCGGATCTCGTCCACCATATTGGCGTAGGCGGTGGCGAAGGCGTTGTCGTTGAAGTAGCCCAGCTCGTTGATGCCCAGCATGACATACACCTTGCCGTACTGCTTCAGGCCCAGGGCCTCCATCATGGTGTAGGTCTGGCCGTCAATGCGGATGCGGTCCTTGGTGTCAATGTCAAAGACGGTGATGCCGGTGTGCTGGATGAAATCGGCGCCGGGGATGCCGCCGTAGAGCCGCAGGCCGTCGGTGCGGGAGTCCCCCAGAAACACCGCGTCGTCAAACCAGCTGTCGTCCACCGGGTCCGTCTCGGGGGCGGGTTGGGTAAAGTCGTAGGCGCCGGAGGGAGCGGCACTGTCAGAGGACGGGGCGCTGTCGGAGGGCGTGGCGGGGACGGTGGGGGGAACGATGGCCTCGGCGCTGCCGCCCTGGCCGGTCTCAGCCGGGGCTGTCTCCGACGGGTTGGAGGTGGGCGGAAGCGTGTTGCTGGGGGAAGGGGAGACCGCCTCGGTGGGGGCGGGGGATGCTGTTTCAGAGGGGGCGGGAGTGTCCGAGGGCTGGGTCACACCCCCCTGGGCCTCGGGCTTTGGCCCCAGGAAAGCCGCCAGGAGGGCAAGAATTACAAGGACCGCGGCTATTGCCAGCAGAATCAAAGGGGCGGCGGGGCCGCGCCGCCGGCGGCGGGAGCGGGAGCGGCGGGAAGTGGGAGAAGACGTAGATGGAGAGGCGTGGTACTGGGAAGACATAGCAAAGAGCTCCTCTGTTTTTCTCTTTTGTTTATGGGGAACAGCGGAAGGGGAAATCAGGCGCCGCCCAGAATCAGACCGGAAATCTGGTCAAAGGTGCGGGCCTCAAAGGTGGGGATAATGTCCGGCCTGCCGGACAGGCCGCGGGGGTTGTACCAGATGGAGTCCAGACCGGCGTTGATTGCCCCCAGAATGTCGGCGGTCAGGCTGTCCCCCACCACCACAATCCGGGCGGAAGGAGGCGGGGACATGGCGGAGAGCACCGCGTCGAAGAACTGGCGCTGAGGCTTCTGATACCCCACCTCCTCCGAGATGAAGAGCCAGGGAATCAGCTCCTTCAGGGGGGAGCGGCCGAACCGGCCCCGCTGGGCGGAGGCCACGCCGTTGGTGACAATGGCCAGGGTGCAGGTGGGGGCCAGGGCCCGGCACAGGTCCTCCGCCCCGGGCAGCAGGCAGCCCGCCTCGGCCAGCCGGGAGAGGTAAAAGGCGTTCATCTCCGCCGGGTCATGATGTCCGCCCAGGGAGCGCTGGAGGGCGGCGAACCGCTCCACCACCAGCCACTCCCGCTTCACCTCGCCCCGGTCAAACCGCTCCCACAGGTCCCGGTTCACTGCCAGGTAGCAGCCCCGGGATCTGCCGTCCACCGGATAACCGTACGCCTCCAGGGTCAGGTCCAGAGCCTGGGCCTCGGCGGCGTCAAAGTCAAAGAGGGTGTTGTCCGCGTCAAAGAGCACGGTATCGTATCGCTGGGACATGCCGTCACGCTCCTTTCCGCTTTCGGTGCCGCCGGTAGAGATAGCTGTTGATGAGCCGCACCAGGGAGGACACCAGCAGCACCCCCACCGCCAGGGACCCGGCCAGCCCCAGGGTGTGGAACAGCACATTCAGGAAGAGATCGGTCTCGCCGTTGATGGCGTGCTCCATGGCGTAGTAGATGCCGCCGCCGGGCACCAGAGGGAAGAAGGCCACCAGCAGATAGGCTGTCACCGGGCACTTGCGGATGCGGGCCATGATCTCCGAATAGGCGGAGATAAACACCGCCGCCGCGAAGGACTGGAGCAGGTCGCTGTGGAACACGGGGGCGGCGGCCAGATAGACCAGCCAGCCCAGTGCGCCCCCCACGGCGCAGATAAGGATGCCCAGGCCGTGGATATTGAACAGGACGGAGAAGCCGACGCAGGCCACAAAGGCGTACAGGCAGGGCGGCAGATAGGTCTGAATGAGTTCCATCACACCGCACCTCCCCACAGCAGCCGGGCCAGCCACAGGGACACGCCGGTGCCCAGGGCGATGGCCATGCCGATGAGCAGGGCCTCGGCGGCCTTTGAGATGCCCGCCATCATGTCCCCGGCCATAATGTCCCGCATGGCGTTGGTGAACAGCACGCCGGGCACCAGAATCATCAGCGCCCCGATGGTGATGAAGTCCACGTTCTGCCCCAGCCCCACCACCCGCAGCCCCAGGGCCAGCAGGCCGGAGACGGTACCGCCGGCCACGGTTTTGAAGAACAGGTTGGTGCCCAGACGGGAGAGAAAGGTGAGGCACAGCCCGATGGCTACGCCGCACAGTCCGCCGCACAGGGCGTCCCGCCAGGTGCCGCCGAAGAAGGGCACAAAGGCCGCCGCGCCCACAAAGTAGGCCAGCAGCTGGGCGGGGAAGGAGTAGTACCGCCGTGAGGCAAGCAGGTCGTCCATCCGGCGCTCCGCCTCGTCCAGCGGGGGTCTTTCCACGCACAGGCGGCGGCACAGGTCGTTGCACCGCTCCAGCTGTTCAATGTCGGTGCCGTGGCTGGGCATCCGCCGCACCCGGGTGAGCACCTGGCCCTCGGGGGTCACCAGGCTGGCGATGATGCAGTTGGGAATGGCGAACACCTCGCCGGTGGCGAGGCCGTAGGCCTGGAGCAGACGGCGGATGGACTCCTCCACCCGGTAGATCTCCGCGCCGCTTTCCAGCAGGCGGTAGCCCATTTCCATGGACAGATTCAAAAGCCGATCATAATCCAAAGAGAGTCCCTCATTCATGTTCAAATGGGTGCGGACGCTCCGGAAACGGGTACAGACATTGGACGGGGAACCGAGGGAAAAAGTTGTCCGGAGCGGAGAAAAAATTTTTACTGCCCGCTGTGGGCGGAGCCGGCGCCGCCGGTGACGGCCCGGTGCTCCCGGGAGAGCTCCTCGCACAGCTGGGCGAAGGTCCAGCTGACGTTGGTGGGGGTGAGCATGGCCTTGTGGGCGATGAAGGGCACGCCGGAGCGCTTCAGGGCGGCGAGCAGGGCGTCCAGCCGCTGGCGGGAGAAGCCGGAGAGCACCAGGGCGGGCTCCGCCGGGGCGGCGGGGACGGCCGCGCCGTCCTCACGGGCGGCAAAGCCCTTCAGGCCGAAGAGATGCCCCACCGTCTCCCCCGTCTGCTCGGGGGACACCGGGCGCACCCGCACGCCCTGGACGGCAAAGGCCTTCCGGGCGGAGGAAAAGAGGACGGGATCGGGGCAGTACCAGAGAACAGATTCCTGATTGGGCATAAAAATACCTCCTGAAACCCCGTCGACTGAGGACGGGGACGAAATAGATGTCAAAATATTATACAAAATGGCCATCAGGCCTCGCCTTGGATCAGCTCATAGGCCCGGTTCAGGGCGTCCTCCGAGGGACAGAGCACATCGGGCGTGATGGGCTCCCCGGCCTTCTCCTGGTCGATGCGGCACCACTTTTTGTAGGAGACATTGAAGCGCAGCTTGGAGTTGGGCAGCAGGAACCGGAGAAGGTCGCCGTAGCTGTCGGGCAGATTGCCGCAGGGCTCCCCCACCAGGGTGCCCAGGTCATTGTCCGCCACCAGCATGGCAAAGTCCATGCCGGAGCTGAACGTATTCAGGTCGGTCAGCACATAGAGAGACCCGTCAAAGGTGGGCTCCGCCCGGTCATTGGCATAGACCTGGTCCCTGTACCACTTCAGATACCAGCCGTACCGCACCGCGCAGTCCCAGGCGCGGTACTGGTCCACGTCCAGATAGCGGAGAAATTCGTTGGCCACCAGGGAGTTGCCGCCGGTATTGCCCCGCAGGTCCACAATCACGTTCTCGATGCCGAAGGAGTCCACCCGCCGGAAGAAGGCGGCCACCGTGGAGCAGTACTCCTCATCGTAGACGCAGGAGGTCAGGGTGAAGACGGCCGTGTTGTTCCGGGCGTCCATGATGTAGTCGGGCTTCGGGTAGCCGCCCGAGCCCTCCAGCGGGGCAAAGTCGAAATGGATGGTCTGCACCCCGGTTTCGGTCCGGAAGGTCATGTCCACCCCGTCCGAGGTGTCCACGCCGCAGGTGCGCAGCACAGGCTCATAGTTGATGCCGTAGGTCCAGAAATTGTGCTCAATGTATTCGTCCAGCTCAAAGGAGGAGATGGACTTGTAGGCCGCCAGAACCTCCTCGCTGGGTACGCCGTTGATGGTCAGAGGGAGGCCCAATTGGGAAATGGTGACGCCGGTGTCAATGTAGTAATAGGGCGCATCAGGGTCGGGCCGCCAGGACACGGTGGTGTGCGCGTCCCGCAGGGAGGCGGCCACCCCGGCCGCCAGACGGTAAAACTCCAGCACGGAGATCTCATCCCCGATGGAGGAGCGGGCCTGCTGATAGGCCTCCTCTGCCACCGCGTCCTTGCCTGAGCCGTCCAGCCAGGCCGGATGGCGCTCCCGCAGGCAGGTCATCAGGTAGTCCAGGTCCTCCCGGGCCTGCTCGCCGGTCAGCACGTCCTCCAGGGCCAGGGAGGGCTCGTCGGACTGCACCGTTCCCCGGTAGGGGTCGATATACAGCGGGGAACAGACCCACAGCAGGGCCGCTGCCGCCAGAACAAGGACCAGCACAACAAGAACGGCGATGATAACGCGCCGTTTTCCCTGTTTTCGTCCGGGTTCACACGCTGTCATAGCGCTTCTCCTTCCCCTCAAATGCTGTCAACGCCGCCGGGTGAGGGCGGCCACCGTCTCGACTTGTTCTTCATTGTCCAAACTGATACTCATGTCTTCCTCGATGATCGGCAGCTTAAATTTGATGGATTTTAACCACTGTCCATTGGCTTGGCGTTCCGGATAAACCTGAATTTCAGAGATCAACGCCTCGATCAACTGCCGCCGCTCCGCCTCATTCATCATGCCGTACAGTTTTTCAAAATAGATCAGCACTTTATAGATATTGTCGCCGGTCAGCTTTTCCGCTTCAATGGCCTGCTTTTTGGCTCTGGCTGCGATCAGCAGAGATTCGGTATCTTCAATCTTATCATACATCTTGTAGAGCCGGTCATCAAGGTCTGCCTTGCGCCGCACATAGTGCCGGTCATCCGGGTCGAGAGAATCAATCTCCTCCGCCAGCTTTGCTTTGACGGAATAATGCTGGCGCAGCTGCTTCTCATAATTGGCAATCTCCTGGTCAATGGCGGCAGTATCCACTTTCATGTTGATTTTTTCCTGCATCATAGCCGCAAACTTCGGATTGCTCACCAGCTTTACAATGACTTCTGTCACGGCATCGTCCAGCAGTTCTTCCCGGATCTGCTTTTTGTAATCACACTTATGCCCACGTATCATGGAACGGTGCTTGCAACCGTAATAATAAAAATCCTTGTACTTGGTGCCGTCTGCTTTGTGCTTGATGCTTTTATTCCCATACATTCCGGCTCCGCAGACAGGACATTTTACAATGCCGGAGAGCAAATGTACGTGTTCATCTTTCCCGCGGTTGACGTGTTCGTATTTCTTGGCCTGTGCCAACAGCTTCACCTGCGCCGCCTGCCAGACTTCTTCCGAAACAATAGGTTCGTGCAAACCATCTGCCAGCAGGTAGTTGTCCTGCTCCACCAGTTTATATTCGTTTCTTGTGCCACGAACTTTTTCCGTCTTGCGGCGGCCATAGGCAATTTTTCCGCAGTATACCGGATTTTTCAGAATCAGCCGGATCAGGTGTGCATCAAATAGGGGATTCTTCCCATTCTGCCGAGGTATTTTGCGGATGCCATGGTTCTCCAGATATTTTGCGATGCCATTTGCGCCAATGTCCGTGTGAACATACTGGTCATAGATGACACGGATCGCCTCTGCTTCTTCCTCGTTGATCATCAG
>NZ_CALXGI010000012.1 GCF_944387805.1 uncultured Pseudoflavonifractor sp.
TCGAACCTGCGGCATCCTGCTCCCAAAGCAGGCGCGCTACCAACTGCGCTACACCCGGATATGAAGTTGTGGGGTGGTCTGGGCGGATTCTCCCAAAGCAAGCGCGCTACCAACTGCGCTACACCCGGATATGGAATTTTCCAACTGTGGTCAAATATGGGGTCAGCGCCGGTTTTGGACCAATTTCCGGCGAGGGATAAAACTCCGTCAGCCTTAGCGTCCCAGAGCTTTCCGGGATTTTTGGGAAATGCGGCTCGAACTCCGGCCTCACGCTCCCAAAGCAAGCGCGCTACCAACTGCGCTACACCCGGATATGAAGTTGTGGAGTAATCTCCTGGAATTTGCCTCAGCTTAAAGGATATGCCAGCAGATTGATAAGACATATTATATAGTATACGATAAAAGAGACGATATTGCAAGAGTGCCTTTACAGAAAAGTGTGGGATATGGTATGATACTAACGATTTTTAAGAGAGGTGCAGACAGTATGCGAATGCGGAAAAAGCCAAATCTGATTCCGAGGATGGAGCGCTGTGCGGCATGTCAGATTCGCGATCCTGAGACCCGGCGCGGGCACTGGAGGGACCTGATGCCGGCGGCCAGAGAGCTGCGATTGGAACTGGGCTGCGGCAAGGGAAGATTCACCGCGGAGACGGCGGCGCAGAATCCGGATATTCTTTTTATTGCCGTGGAGCGTGTGCCGGACGCCATGGTCATTGCTATGGAGCGGGTGACAGCTCAGGAGCTCCACAATGTATTTTTTGTAGACGGCGACGCGGCTAAGCTGCCGGAATATTTTGCCCCCGGCGAGGTAGACCTCATCTATATCAACTTTTGCGATCCCTGGCCCACCAAGCGGCACGCCAAGCGAAGACTGACATTTTCGGCCTTTCTGAAAAAGTACAGGGAAGTACTGAAGGAAGGGGGACAGATCCACTTCAAGACGGACAACCGGGATCTGTTCGAGTGGTCGCTGACCCAGTTTCCCCAGGCGGGCTTTGAACTCTCTGAAGTGACCCGGGATCTGCACGCCAATGGTATCTGCGGCGTAATGACCGACTATGAGGAGAAGTTCCATAATATGGGGACGCCCATCAACCGCTACGTGGGTACGATGAGGGAGCTTCCGCCCGAGGAGCCTGAGACAGAGGAAGAGAAGAAAGCGGAATAAAACACGGCATTGGAATGCGAGAAGAGCCTGTGCGGTTGAAGGAACCACACAGGCTCTTTTGATGCGCACCATTTAAAGGAAGCAGAGTACCCGGTACATCAACATAAAATGGCAGATGCTGCCCAGAACAATAAAGACATGGAAAATTTCGTGGCAGCCGAAATGGGGATTATTCCGACCAGGCCATTTCAGGGCATAGGAAACGCCGCCGACTGTGTAGAGCACGCCGCCGGCCAGAAGCCAGGAAAGGCCGGTCCAACCCACCGTCAGGTAGAGAGGATAGACAGCCACCACGGCCATCCAGCCCATGAAGATATAGATAGCGGCAGTGAGCTGGCGGGGCATATTGATCCAGCCCATGGTAAGGACAATGCCGGCCAGAGCCAGAACCCAGATAATGGAGAACAGCGCCCAGCCCCAGGCGCCCACTGTGCGGAGCACGGTCAGGCAGATGGGGGTGTAGCTGCCGGCAATGAGCAGGTAGATGGAAGCGTGGTCAAACTTGCGCAGGGCGATACGGCCGCGCACACCGGTATGCAGGCAGTGGTACAGGGTGCTGGCGGTGTAGAGCCCAATCATGGACGCACCATAGATGGCAAAAGAGACAATGTGCCAGCCGTCCAGCCCCATCAGAGCGGAGCGAACCAACAGCAGTACAGTTCCCAGCACGGCCAGCGCTGCGCCTGCGCCATGGGTAATGGCGGACCAGGGACGCAGACCATCGTAGGGGTTCCGTCCTTTTTCCTGGGGACGGCGGCTGACTCTGACAGGGGAGACCCGTGGAGCAGAAAATTCGGGATACATCGTAAGTTCGTCCATAAGAAACCTCCATGCGCTGCTGCGCGGTTGAAAAAATGAGGTGTTCTCCGCCGCACGCTGCGGACGGGGAGAGGTGTACAGAGGAAAGAAACAGTATAGAATATTGGCTCTGCTGTTCTTTGGTATAGTATAACACGGTTATTCTTTGATATCAATAGAAAAATCATGTAATCTAATATTTAAAATTATATTAAAAAATATGGGTAAAAAAGGAAAATAAAAATATGCCCTGGAGGATGAAGTAGTTTGTATAACTTGTGCAAATTTAGCTTTCAATTTCGCTGGAATTATGGCATAATGAGAGCATAACACTGGGAGGGACGTTCATGAAAAAGCGTACAAGGCAAATCCTCATACTGTTTGTCACCTTAATATTGGCGGTGGGGTGCCTGCACACGCCTGCATTTGCCCAGGAGGAAGAGAGTAAGATCGCCACAATTCTGTTTACCCATGATATGCACTCCCATCTGTTGCCGGCTGAGAAGGAGGGAGGCGGGGAGTACGGAGGCTTTGCCAGGCTGATGACTGCGCTGGAACAGGAGCGGGCCCAGGCGGCGGCCTCTGGGTATGCCTGCATCACCGTGGACGGCGGTGACTTCTCCATGGGCACTCTGTTCCAGACCATTTACACCACCCAGGCCAGTGAGCTGCGCAGCCTGGGCGCCTTGGGGTATGACGCGGCCACCTTTGGGAACCACGAGTATGAGTATCGGGCGGACGGCCTGGCCAAGATGCTGGAGGCGGCTGCCCGGAGCGGAGACCCGCTGCCTGCCCTGGTCCAGGCCAACTATGTGACGCCCAAGGATCCGGAGGGAGACGCGGAGGTGGTGCAGGCCATGGCCGACTGCGGCGTCACGGACTATGTGATAATCGAGCGGGACGGGGTGCGTTTCGCTGTGTTTGGCGTCCTGGGTGAGGACGCCGATGCCTGCGCGCCCATGTCCGGCATGGAATTCGAGCCCATTGCCCAGGCGGCGCAGCGGGTGGTGGATGAGATCAAAGCCAAAGAGGAGTACGATTTTCTCATCTGCCTGTCTCACAGCGGAACCAATCCAGACCCCAAAAAGTCGGAGGATGAGCTGCTGGCCAAAAGTGTGGATGGCATCGACTTCATCGTCTCCGGACACACCCACTCCACAATGGTGGAGCCCACCATTGTGAACAACACTGTGATCGGCTGCACGGGAGAGTACTGCACCAACCTGGGTAAGGTGACCATCAAGAAGGATACAGAGGGGAATAACGCGGTTCTGGACTACGAGCTGATTCCCATTGACGAGAACGTGGCTGAAGACCCCCAGATTGCCGCCCAGGTGGCCGGGTACAAAGAGCTGGTGGAGACAGAGTACCTGTCTCAGTTTGGAATGACCTTTGACCAGGTGCTGGCATACACCCCATTTGATTTCACGCCCATCTCCCAGTTTGCACGGGAGCAGGAAGAGGACAGTCTGGGCAACTTGATTACGGATGCCTATATCTACGCCGTCCGGCAGACTGAGGCAGGCACCAATGCGGCGCCCATCACTGCGGCTTTTGTCAACTCGGGCGTTATCCGGGCCAGCTTTTCCCAGGGGGACATTACGGTCTCCGACGCCTTCAACGTCAGTTCAATCGGGTCGGGAGCGGACGGATCTCCGGGCTATCCGCTGATCGACGTGTGGCTCACGGGCAAAGAGCTGAAGACTGTGCTGGAGCTGGATCCGTCGGTGGGGCCCATCTTCTCGGGCGCCCAGCTGTACAGCTCTGGCATATGCTACACCTTTAATATGCACCGGATGATTTTCAACCGGGTCACCGACCCGGCGCTCCTCAGCTCCAACGGCGCTACCTCGCCCATTGACGACAACAAACTCTACCGGGTGGTGACCAACCTCTACTCCAGTCAGATGCTGGGCACCGTAACCGACATGTCCTACGGCATACTGAAGATTACCCCCAAGGACGAGTGGGGCAACCCCATCACCGACTACGAGGATCATATTATTCACCTGGAGGACGGTTCTGAGCTGAAGGAGTGGTACGCGGTGGCCACCTATCTGACTTCCTTCGCGCCCAACGACGGCGTGCCCCAGGTACCCCAGCGGTACGCAGGGCCGGAAGGACGCAAGGTGCGGGATGACAGCGTCAACCCCATCGCGCTGCTCCGCCAGCCCAACTGGATTACCCTGATTGTGCTGGGTGCAGCGCTGCTGCTGGTGGCGCTGGTGGTGTTCATCATCTACCGGGTGGCAACCAGACGCCGCCGCCGTTCCCGCCGCTCCGGTATCCGGAGAGGATACCGGGGTTACCGGGGCTGAAAAAATCCCAAACAGGAAAGCAGAGAAACATCCATGAAAGAGAATCAATACGATGACAGCCGCTTTTTTGAGCAATACAGCCGTTTCCCGCGCTCTGTGGAGGGGCTGAGCGCCGCCGGAGAGTGGCACGCGCTGAAAGCGCTTCTCCCCGACTTCCGGGGCAGGCGGGTGCTGGACCTGGGGTGCGGCTTCGGCTGGCACTGCCGGTACGCCGCAGAGCAGGGCGCAGCAGAGGTGCTGGGCATTGACCTGTCGGAGAAGATGCTGGCCCAGGCTGAGGTGCGCAACGCCCATCCCATGATCACCTACCGCAGGGCGGCCATTGAGGACCTGGACCTGCCGGAAAGCTCCTTTGATGTGGTGATTAGTTCGCTGGCGCTCCACTATGTGGAGGATTTGGACCAGGTGTGCCGGATGGTGTACCGCCTGCTGACGCCGGGCGGAACCTTTGTGCTCTCCTGTGAGCATCCCGTGTTCACCGCCAGAGGGGACCAGGAGTGGTACCGGGACGGTGAGGGGAACATCCTCCACTGGCCTGTGGACCGCTACTTTGACGAGGGCGCCCGGACGGCTCATTTTCTGGGCTGCGACGTGACAAAATATCACCGCACTCTGACCAGCGATGTGGGGGCCCTGCTGAAGGCGGGGTTTGTCCTCACGGATTTGGTCGAGCCCCAGCCGGATCCCGGACTCATGGATGTGCCCGGCATGGCGGACGAGCTGCGCCGCCCCATGATGCTGATTCTCTCCGGCCGTAAGCCGGCAGAACCGGCGTAAACGAGAAAACAGAAGGCTCCCGGACTGCTTAAACGGTTCGGGAGCTTCTTTTAGTCCTTGGGCTTGGGCCGGAAGATGAGGGCGGCAAGCCAGCTGAAGAAAATGGCGGCGGTGATACCCCCGGCTGCAGCGGTGATGCCGCCGGTGAGGACACCCAGCACACCCTGCTCCTCCACTGCCTTGGCTACGCCCTTGGCCAGCAGATAGCCGAAGCCGGTGAGGGGTACGGTGGCGCCTGCGCCGCCGAACTCCACCACGTATTTATACAGTCCCAGGCCGCCCAGCACAACGCCGGAGACCACATAGGTCACCAGAATGCGGGCGGGGGTCAGCTTGGTCTTGTCGATAAGCAGCTGGCCGATGAGGCACAGCAGGCCGCCGCACAGAAAGGCGCGGCCGTATTCCCACAGTATTTCCATTGTCATGCCTCCTTATTACGCCGTCTCACAGCCCGGGGCCGCCAGGGCCGCTGCGTGACAGATGGCGGGAATGGACTCCCCCTGCTGAGTGGAGGTGGGGGAGAGAAGGGCCCCGGTGCCGCAGAAGAGGAGCCGCTTCCAGCGGCCCTTCTTCAGGCCGTCCATCAGGTACCCGTTGAGCACCACGGCAGAGCAGCCGCAGCCGGAGCCGCCGCAGTGGACATCTTGGCCCTCCAGGTCATAGATCATGGTGCCGCAGTCAGCCAGGTTGGACAGATCCACACCGTCTCGACGGAACAGGTCCAGCACAATATCCCGGCCCAGCTGGCCCAGATCACCGGTGAGAATCAGGTCGTAGCTGGATGGCCTGCGCCCAGTGTCCTGAAGGTGGGCTTTGATGGTCTCGTAGGCGGCGGGAGCCATAGCCGCCCCCATGTTGTTGGCGTCTTTGATTCCCTTGTCCACAATCTTGCCTGTGGTCACATGGGTTACCCGGGGGCCGTTTCCCTGCGCGGCAAGGATGGTACAGCCCGAGCCGGTTACCGTCCACTGGGCTGTGGGAGTGCGCTGGCCGCCGTATTCCAGCGGGGTACGGTACTGCCGCTCCGCCGAGCAGAAATGGGAGGAAGTCAGGGCCGCCGCATGAGAGGCAAATTTGCCGTCGATCATCAGCGCCGCCAGGGACAGGCTCTCCGCCATGGTGGAGCAGGCGCCGTACAGCCCATAGAAGGGAATATCCTGCCCCCGCAGGGCAAAGCCGCTGCCAATGCACTGGTTCAGCAGGTCCCCGGCAAAGATATAATCCAGGACCGTGGCGGCCATCCCCGCCTTGTTCAGCGCCATGGAGAGGGCCAGCCGCTGCATAGCGCTCTCCGCCTTTTCCCAGCTCTTTTCTCCAAAACTGTCGTCCTGCTCGATGTGGTCGAAGAAGGAGGAGAGCGGACCGTCCCCCTCCTTTTTGCCCACTACGCTGGCATAGCCCGCCACAGCCGGCGGACAGGCCAGCGCCACCGTCTGGACACCCAGACGCTTTGTCTCCATATGCGCCACCTCACATGTTTGGATATGGACCTAGTTTGAACAAAAAGAGAAGAAAATATAAGCATACATTTTGTCGGTGGATGTGCTGGTCAAACAGCAGTATTTGAGGTATAATGCTATTATCTGCCCGCAGAGACGGCATTGCTGTTTCCAGCGGCGAAATGAGGGATTTTTTCATGGAACAAGAGATCAAACGGACGCTGGCCTATATCTGCCCCTCCTGTCATCAGAGCGTGATTGTAGAGCGCAGCGTCTTTCAGCTGGCCGCCTCGGCCAACGAGCTGCCCTGTCCCTGCGGCAAGTCCGCCCTCCGGGTGGAGATGATGGGAGATCGGGTGAAGCTGACCGTGCCCTGCCTGTTCTGCCAGACCGAGCACACGGTCACCTGCTCCGCCAAGGCCTTCCTCCACGAGAAGGCGCTGGCCTTTTCCTGCGGCGCGTCCGGTCTGGACTGCTGCTACGTGGGGGAGGAGGGCCCGGTGTTCGCCGCCGTGCGCCGCCTGGAGGAAGCGGTGGACAAGCTGGAACAGGACGCGGGGGAGAAGGGGGCATTTCTGGACGAGCTGGTGATGCACGAGGTGCTCTCCGAACTCAAGGATATCGCGGCCAGAGGCGGCATTTCCTGCGCCTGCGGCTCCAAGCGGTGGAAAATGCAGGTCAATTACAGCTCCATCGACCTGTTCTGCGCCGACTGCGGCGCGGCCATGCGCATCCCCGCCGCCACCGCCTCGGACATCGACGATATCTGCTGCAAGAACACCATTGTGATCCACGGCGCCCACAGCGGGAGCTGAGGAGAAGTGTTGTCACCGGAGCCGGACGGTGAGACTGCCGTGGAAGCCACCGACAGCCTGGTTATACTGGGAAAGGAAGAGAAAACGTGAGCGTTTATTATGAAAACACCTACCCTGTGGACTCCCGGGACGTGGACCCCTTTGACCAGTGCAGGCCGTCGGCTCTGCTGGGGATTCTCCAGGAGGCGGCTACCTCGGCGGCGGTGGAACTCCACGTGTCCCGGGACGAGATGATCGCGCGGTACAACGTGTTCTGGATGCTCTCCCGCATCTGGTACCGCCTCTTTCGCCCTCTCCACTGGAGCGAGCCGGTAACGGTGCGCACCTGGCACCGGGGCGGCAAGGGCGCGGCCATGTACCGGGACTTTGACCTTTTTGTGAAGGGAGAACCGGTGGGGGAGGCGGTATCCTCCTGGGTGCTGGCCGACCTGGACACGCATAAGCTGTTCCGCCTCAGCAATGTGGAGGAGTTTTCAGACAGCGACGGCGGCGAGCTGTGCAAGGACAGACGCCTCACCGGACTGCGTATGCCGGCGGGACTGACTCTGGCCGAGCACCGTACCCTCCATTACAGCGACGCCGACATCAATGGACATGTCAACAACGTCCGCTATGCCGACTTTGCCTGCGACGCCCTCCACCTGGAGCGGCTGGACGGCGGGCAGTATGTGTCTGAGCTTCAGCTGTGCTATCTGGCCGAGTGCCGCCCCGGCGAGGCCATCGACCTGTTCACCGGAGCGTCGGAAGGCAGGCATCTGGTCCAGGGTATGGGCGAAGAGGGCAAAATCCGCTTCGACGCGGCCCTCACTTTGGCAAACCTGTAAGAATGGACAGGCCGCCTCTTGACAAGACGGCCCGTCCGCCGTAAAATAGGAAAAATTTATTCGGATGGGACAGGTGTCCATTTGCTTTGCAGAGCTCCCTGCACATGGAGTTTTATCCCGTACGCCGAGTGAAAATTCACTGGAAAAGATAAAGGAGATGCGATATGGTCAATACCGATGAGCGCCAGAAGTTTACCAAGCAGGGGCTGACCTTTGACGATGTGCTGCTGGTCCCCGCAGAGAGCAGCGTGCTCCCCGCAGACATCGACCTGCACACCCAGCTAACCAAGAAGATTCAGCTGAACATCCCTCTCATGAGCGCCGCTATGGATACCGTTACGGAGTACCGCATGGCCATCGCCATTGCCCGTGAGGGCGGCATCGGCATCATCCACAAGAATATGTCCATCGGCGCCCAGGCCGAGCAGGTGGACATGGTCAAACGCAGCGAGAACGGCGTTATCACCAACCCCTTCTGGCTGGCCCCGGGCCACACCCTGGCCGAGGCAGATGAGCTGATGGCCAAGTACCGCATCTCCGGCGTGCCTATCTGCGACAATGGAAAGCTCATCGGTATCATCACCAACCGGGACATGAAGTTCGAAGTGGACATGTCCCAGCTCATCGACAATGTGATGACCAAGGACAATCTGGTTACCGCCAAAGAGGGCATCACCCTGGAGGAGGCCAAGGAGATCCTCCGCAAGCACAAGATTGAGAAGCTGCCTCTGGTGGACGATGAGTTCCGCCTCAAGGGCCTTATTACCATCAAGGACATTGAGAAGGCTACCGTGTACCCCAACTCTGCCCGTGACGCCAAGGGACGGCTGCTGGTGGGTGCTGCAATCGGCGTGACCGACGATGTGCTGGACCGTGTGGCTGCTCTGGTAGAGGCCGGCGCCGATGTGCTGTGCCTGGACTCCGCCCACGGCCACAGCCACAACATTATCGACTGCGTCAAGCGTATCAAGGCCCTGTACCCCGACGTACAGCTCATCGCCGGCAACGTGGCCACCGCCGAGGGTACCCGCGCCCTTATTGAGGCGGGCGCCGACTGCGTGAAGATCGGTATTGGCCCCGGCTCCATCTGCACCACCCGTGTGGTAGCCGGTATCGGCGTGCCCCAGATTACCGCTGTATACGATGCCGCCTGTGTGGCGGACAAGTACGGCATTCCCATTATCGCTGACGGCGGTATCAAGTACTCCGGCGACATCGCCAAGGCCATTGCTGCCGGCGCCAACGTGGTCATGCTGGGCTCCCTGCTGGCCGGCTGCGAGGAATCCCCCGGCGACACCGAGGTCTATCAGGGCCGTCAGTTCAAGGTCTACCGGGGCATGGGTTCCCTGGGCGCCATGGCCAAGGGTTCCAAGGACCGCTACTTCCAGCAGAACAACAAAAAGCTGGTGCCCGAGGGCGTGGAGGGCCGCGTGCCTTACAAGGGATCCACCTCCGACACCATCTATCAGATGATGGGCGGCCTGCGGGCCGGCATGGGCTACTGCGGCTGTCCCACCGTGTACGACCTGCAGAAGAAGGCCCAGTTTATCCGGATTACGGCTGCCGGTCTCCGGGAGAGCCATCCCCACGACGTGTATATCACCAAGGAGGCCCCCAACTACACCATCAGCGCCCAGTAAACGCAACAGAAAAGTACCCGTATCTGAAGGATACGGGTACTTTTCTGCATTTTCTCGGGGTGAGACAGGAAATGACAAAGAAAACTCTTGCAATTTGGAAACAGATAGGTTACAATATGGCAACAAAAAGTTTCCAAACAGAAACGGCATGAGGAGTGGACACATGAAGAAGCGTTTTTCCTGCGCCTTACTCGGACTTGCACTGATGATTGGCCTCAGCGGTCATGCGCTGGCGGCAGAGAACGTCACTGCCCCTGTGGTGGTGGACGGCGTGGAGCAGACGAATTTTCACGCCACCCTTTACGGCGATACCACCTACACCTCCTTCTACGGCGTCACCCTGGCCCTCCGGCCCGACGCGGTCATCACCTGGGAGAACAACCAGCTGGTGGCCCGGGCGGACGACTTCACCATGTACGCCCGCATCGGCACCAACTTTCTGGTTATCAACGACCGGTACCTGTACATCCCCGACGGCGTGAAGGTTGACGACACCGGCGACACTCTGGTGCCCACCCGCGTGCTGGCCACCGCCCTGGGCGCTTCCATCGGCTGGGACGGAGCCGTGACCTACACCTCCGGCGGCACCCCGCTCTCCTCGGGCAGCACCTACTACGACGCCGCCACCGTGGATCTGCTGGCCCGGGTTATCACCCACGAGAGCGGCAACCAGCCCCTGGCGGGTAAGATTGCCGTGGGAAACGTCATCCTCAACCGGGTGGCCAGTCCCTCTTTCCCCAATACAGTGGCGGAGGTGCTCAGCCAGCCCAACCAGTTCCCCGGCGCCACCAGCTGTGAGCCCAACAGCGAGTCCATCCTGGCCGCCAAGCTCTGCCTGGAGGGCGCCATGGAGGCCCCCGGCGCCTACTGGTTCAACGGCGCAGGTATCTCCTGCTGGGCCTCCAACAACAAGAGCCACATCGTCACCATCGGCGGACATTCCTTCTACGGTTAATCAGACAGCGGCCTCCTTTCAGGAGACCGCTGTTTTTTCACTCTTGACTTTCAGGCGGGAACATGGTATTCCTGTCACTGGAACATAAAATGCCGCCCGGCGGACGCGCCGGAAGAGGAGAATGAATATGAATCTGATGATTGCCTCGGATATCCACGGCTCTGCCCGGTACTGTCGAGACCTGCTGGCCGCCTTTGACAGGGAGAAGGTCGGCCGTCTGCTCCTGTTGGGGGACCTGCTGTACCACGGCCCCCGGAACGACCTGCCTGACGAATACGCCCCCAAGGAGGTCATCGCCCTTTTGAACGGGCGGAAGGACCGCCTGCTGTGCGTCCGTGGCAACTGCGAGGCCGAGGTGGACCAGATGGTGCTGGAGTTCCCCGTGCTGGCTGACTATGCCATACTGTGGGCGGGGGAACGGATGATTTTTGCCACCCACGGCCACCACTACAACAAAAACGCCATGCCGCCCCTTCGGCCCGGGGATATCCTGCTCCACGGCCACACCCATGTCCCGGCCTGGGAGCCGGTAGGGGAGAATCTGTACCTGAACCCCGGATCGGTGTCCATCCCCAAGGAGGGGAGCGCGCGGGGCTATATGACCTTTGACGGAGAAACCTTCCTCTGGAAGGAACTGTCCGGCCAGGTCTACCACACGTTCCGACTGTAATCGGGCCCGGCGTGCCGCTTTACTCCCTAAAATCTCGCGCCGCAACTGACAGTTGCGAAAAATCCAGGGCTGCTTGGTGGACAAAAATTGTGCGCCGAAGCTATACTGAGAAAAAAGCGAGAGGAGAATTTGCATGACATTGGGGGAGACCATCGCCCGTCTGCGGGCGGAACGCCGCATGTCTCAGGAAGCTTTGGCTGACGCCATGGGGGTGTCCCGGCAGGCGGTATCTAAATGGGAGACCAACGGATCGGTGCCTGATCTGGACAAACTGGTAAAGCTGGGCGAGCTGTTCGGCGTGACCCTGGACGAACTGGCGAAGGGCGCTCCAGCAGGAGCAAAGCGGCGGGAGACTGCGTCCCATGGCGCGCTGCGGCAGTCCGAAATTCCTCGGGAGAGGCTGGTGCTGGGCGGGGTTCTTCTGGCGGTTGGACTGATGGGCCTGCTGTTTCTGTTCCTGCTGGCCGGACTTGAGGGGCTCAAATTCGGCCTGATGTTCCTGGCTCCCTTTGTGCTGAGCGGGCTCATCTGTATGAAGGCCCGTCGTCACGCAGGCCTGTGGTGCGCCTGGGGAGTATATCTGCCCCAGCAGGTCTACTGGACCTATGCCACTGGCCTGAGATGGACCGCAGCCCTGCGAATTCTTACGTGGACGCCGGAAGAGAACTATATGCGCCTGGTCATTGCCTGGGTTATGCTGCTGGCGTGGGTGCTGCTGGTGATTGGGACGGTACGGACCTTCCGAAAAACCAGCCTCCCGCCGGGGCGGAGAACCTGGATCTGTCTGGCGGCAGCCTGGGGGATGGCCCTGCTCTGGCCGCTGCTCTGGCAGGGGCTGACCGCCGCCCTGTATCATATGGGAAAGACGATTTCCACCGCCTGGGTTCTGGCGCTGAACATTGTACCTGGGGCTGTCTGGCCGGCGTTCCTGGCAGCCGCTTTGGCGCTGACCGCCGCAGCTCTCCGGGGCTGCCGCAGGAAAGGCCCACCTATCATCTGCTGAAAAGAAGGCCGCTGTTGGTTCCAGCAGCGGCTTTTTTGCGCATGGAGAGGGAAACCACTTGCAAGCCCGGTGTTTTTCAAGTATAATAGCACAGATAATGTGTCCCTGCGGGGAGAACGACAGATGGAAAGAAAGCGTGAGAGATTTGAAGTACGATTTTGCCAGTATTGAGCCCAAGTGGCAGAAGAAATGGGCGGAAGAAAAGACATTCCACTGTGAGAACCACAGTGACAAGCCCAAGTTCTACGCTCTGGTGGAGTTTCCCTATCCCTCCGGACAGGGCCTCCATGTGGGCCACACCCGCCCCTATACCGCCATGGACGTGGTGGCCCGTAAGCGCCGCATGGACGGGTACAACGTGCTCTTCCCCATGGGATATGACGCCTTCGGCCTGCCGACCGAGAACTACGCCATCAAAAACCACATCCACCCCGCCAAGGTGACCCACGACAACATTGAGAACTTCACCCGGCAGCTTCATATGCTGGGTTACTCCTTCGACTGGGACCGCGTCATCAACACCACCGACCCCAGTTACTACAAGTGGACTCAGTGGATCTTCCTCCAGCTGTACAAGCACGGCCTGGCCTACAAGACCACTATGCCGGTGAACTGGTGTACCTCCTGCAAGTGTGTGCTGGCCAACGAGGAGGTTGTGGAGGGCGTGTGCGAGCGCTGCGGCTCTCCCGTCATCCGCAAGGAGAAGAGCCAGTGGATGCTGAAGATTACCGAGTATGCCCAGCGTCTTATTGACGACCTGGACGACCTGGACTATATTGAGCGGGTGAAGATCCAGCAGAAGAACTGGATTGGCCGCTCCACCGGCGCTGAGGTGACCTTCAAGGCCACCACCGGAGATGACATTGTGGTGTACACCACCCGGCCCGACACTCTCTTCGGCGCCACTTATATGGTTCTCTCTCCCGAGCACGAGCTGGTGAAGGGATGGCTGGAGAAGGGGATTCTGAATAACGCCGACGATGTGAAGGCCTATCAGCGGGCCGCCGCCTCCAAGTCTGACCTGGAGCGCACTGAGCTGAACAAGGAGAAGACCGGCGTGTGCCTGGACGGTGTGAAGGGAGTCAACCCGGTCAACGGCAAGGAGATTCCCATCTTTATCTCCGACTATGTGCTCTCCACCTACGGCACCGGCGCCATCATGGCCGTGCCTGCCCACGACGACCGCGACTGGGAGTTTGCCAAGAAGTTCGGCTGCGAGATTATTGAGGTGGTCTCCGGAGGCGAGGACGTGCAGAAGGCCGCCTTTACCGCCAAGGACGAGACCGGCATCCTGGTCAACTCCGACTTCCTCAACGGCCTGACTGTGAAGGACGCGATTCCCGTTATCACCAAGTGGCTGGAGGAGAAGGGCATTGGCCACGCCAAGGTGAACTTCAAGCTCCGGGACTGGGTGTTCTCCCGCCAGCGGTACTGGGGCGAGCCCATCCCGATGGTGTACTGTGAGAAGTGCGGCTGGCAGCCCCTGCCCGAGGATCAGCTGCCTCTGCTGCTTCCCGACGTGGACTCCTACGAGCCTACTGACGACGGCGAGTCTCCCCTGAGCAAGATGACCGGCTGGGTGAACACCACCTGCCCCCACTGCGGCGGCCCCGCCAAGCGGGAGACAGACACCATGCCCCAGTGGGCCGGCTCCAGCTGGTACTTCCTGCGGTATATGGACCCCCACAACGACAAGGCCCTGGCCTCCCCGGAGGCTCTGAAGTACTGGTCCCCGGTGGACTGGTACAACGGCGGCATGGAGCACACCACCCTCCACCTGCTGTACAGCCGGTTCTGGCACAAGTTCCTCTACGACATCGGCGTGGTGCCCACCAAGGAGCCCTACCAGAAGCGCACCTCCCACGGAATGATCCTGGGCGAGGGCGGCGAAAAGATGTCCAAGAGCCGGGGCAATGTGGTCAACCCCAATGACGTGGTGGCCCAGTACGGTGCCGACACCATGCGCACCTATATCATGTTCATCGGCGACTTCGAGAAGGCCGCCTCCTGGAGCGACAACGCCGTCAAGGGCTGCAAGCGCTTCCTGGACCGTGTTTGGAACCTGTCGGAGAATCTGACGGACAGCATGGATTATTCCGCCGCAAACGAGAGCGCCATCCACAAGACCATCAAGAAGGTGTCCGACGACATCGAGGCCATGAAGTTCAACACTGCCATCGCCGCTCTCATGGCCCTGGTCAACGACTTCTACGCCAACGGCTGCTCCAAGGGCGACTACGCCGCTCTGCTGCTCATGCTCTCCCCCTTCGCGCCCCACATGGTGGAGGAGCTGTGGGAGACTCTGGGCTACGCTGCCCAGCGCGGCGGAATGGCCTGCCAGCAGTCCTGGCCTGCCTACGACGAGAGCAAGACCATTGACGCCCAGGTGCAGATGGCTGTCCAGGTGTGCGGCAAGCTCCGCGCGACCATCACCGTGCCCATGGACAGCGATGAGGCCACTGTGGTGGCCGAGGCCATGAAGGACCCCAAGGTCCAGAAGTTTACCGAGGGCAAGAACCTGGTCAAGACCATTCTGGTGCCCAACAAGCTGGTCAACCTGATCGCAAAATAAGCGGAAGATCACCGCGGGGCACTGTGGTTAGTTCAAGGAAAATTTTTTCCCTTCAAAAGATTCCCTTGACAAGAAGCTGAATTTTTCATATAATACTACTGTTAAAGCCATATCTAGTAGGCGCAACCGCCTATGCCTGTGGCCCTTTCGTGGCAGACAGGTCTGCCGCGTCGGAGGGAGGGGAAATCAATGTCGGAAGTCCGTGTGAAAGAGGGCGAGTCCCTGGAGAACGCCCTGAAGCGTTTTAAGCGCAGCTGCGCCAAGTCGGGCGTCCTGGCCGAGGTGCGTAAGCGCGAGTGCTATGAGAGTCCGAGCGTCAAGCGCCGCAAGAAGTCTGAGGCCGCGCGCAAGAACCGCAAGAAGTTCTACTAAGAATATAAAACCCCGCAGCCGAAAGGCTGCGGGGTTTTTGCTGTTCTGACGCAGAAAGGGAGTATCAACCGCTCCATTTCTGCGCACACTGTGGGCGAGGTGATGCGGTATGAGGCGGGAATACAACGACATGTATGCCCTTTTCCGCCATGAGCCGAGAGCGGAGGAGTACTTTGAGCGGCTGCCCAGCTATCTGCAGGACCGAATTCGCCCCCGGTACCAGATGGTAAACTCATTTGCTATGCTGGAGACGTGCGCAGAGCGGTTCTGTGAGCCGGAATGAATAGAAGTTGGGGCCAGAGACGGACCCAAATGCGTCAGATCTGACAATTGAAAAATTTTGTCTGTGCTCTATAATGGGGAAAGTTCCTTTTGGAACTTTCCCCATAGTCTATGTTTGTGTGCAGAATTCAGCAGAGAGCCAGGTGTGTAATGGAAAAGACAATAGTAAAGAAGCGAGAGACAGCTGGTCGGGAGAACAACATTCTCCTGCTGACCGGTCCGATTTTTGTAGAGCTGCTGCTCCAGATGCTGGTGGGCAACGCGGATCAGATCATGGTGGGCTGGGTGGACCCCAACGGTGTGGGCGCCATCGGCAATGCAAATCAGGTGACCAACCTGCTGCTGCTGGTGTTCTCCGTGGTGTGTACCGCCTCCATGATCCTTGTTTCACAGTACATCGGCGCGCGGGACACCAGAAGCGTCAACGAGACCTATACCGTGTCCCTCTTCACCAACATTGTATTCGGCGTGGCGGTGAGCCTGATTTTGATGCTGGGGTGCGGACCTATTTTCCGCCTTATGGGCGTCCATGAGGAGATTTTTGAAAAAACCTGCCTCTACATGCGCATCATCGGCGCGGGCACGGTGTTCCAGGCGGTGTATCTGACCTTCACTGCCTTCTTCCGATCCAGCCAGATGATGAAGGAGACCATGGTTATCTCCGTATTCATGAACTGTCTGAACATTGCGGGCAACTATATTCTCATTAACGGCGTGGGTCCCCTGCCCGCTCTGGGGATTGCCGGCGCGGCCATTTCCAGCAGCCTGAGCCGTCTGGTGGGTGTGGTTGTCATCGCCCTGCTGTTCTGGAAGAAGTTCGGACCGGTGATTCAGTTTTCCCAGCTGAGGCCCTTCCCCAAGGGGCAGCTGCGGCGGCTGCTCCGCATCGGTGTGCCCGCCGGCGGCGAGTCAGTGAGCTACAACATGTCCCAGATCTGCATCCAGACCGTGTGCAACCGCTTCGCCACCTACGTAGTGAACACCCGTGTGTACGCCAATATCTTCGCCAACGTCACCTATATGTTTGGCTCCGCCATGAGTCAGGCCTGCCAGGTGGTGGCCGCCCGGCTCATGGGTGCGGAAGAGGTGGAGGAGACCAACCGGCAGGTGTACCGCACAGTGCTCTTTTCCCTGGTAATCTCGGGGACCGTATCGGTGCTGCTGTTTCTGCTCTGTGAGCCGGTATACAGCCTCTTTACGACTGATCCCCAGGTGCTGACCCTGGCCAAGACCATTATGCTCATTGAGATCCCCCTGGAACTGGGCCGGGCGGTAAACATGACCATGTGCCGGGCCCTCCAGGCCTGCGGAGATATCCGGTTCCCCATCATCATCTGCGTCATTGACGCCTGGATTGTGGGCGTGGGCGGCAGCTGGCTGCTGGGCGTGGTGTTTGATATGGGCCTGGCGGGCCTTTGGATTGCCATGGCGGCGGATGAGTGCATTCGGGCTGTGCTCTTCCTCTGGCGCTGGCACAGCCGAGCCTGGGTGGATAAGCACCTGCTGACGGCGTGAAAGAAAAGACTGTCTGTGAGTCTGGCATTAGTAAAGAAGCCTGTTAAGCGCTTATCAATAGAGCAGGGGCATGTGGAACGCCACATGCCCCTGCTCGCTTCTTTATATATCAGGTGAAGCCGTAGTCCCGGCGCACAAAACAATTTGTGTGGAACCGCTCATCTGTGTCTTACCCCAACTGCGCGTAGTCCTCGTCTGAAACCGCTTCCAGCCATTCGTTGGAGGTATCTGTGCCCGGCACCTCTACAGCTATATGGGAAAACCAGCTGTCCTTTTTGGCGCCGTGCCAATGTTTGATTTCAGGGGGGATGGTAATAACCATACCGGGAACCAGGCTGACGGCAGGCTTACCCTCCTCCTGATACCAGCCCTCGCCGGCAGTACAGATAAGCAGCTGTCCGCCGCCCTCCTTCGCATGGTGAATGTGCCAGTTGTTGCGGCAGCCGGGCTCAAAGGTCACATTAGCCAGAAAGACCGGACACTGGCCGGGGGTGGTCAGGGGATTGAGGTAAGAATTGCCTACAAAAAACTGCGCATAAGCGGTGTTTGCCTGTCCCAGACCGAATATATTTTGCCGGGCGAATGCCTCTCGATTCATACACTTCATAGAATACCTCCTTACAGCATGGAGCTGAAATCAGCCATAGCCTCTGAAATCTTCAACTGCTGCGGGCAGACGGCTTCACAGCTGCGGCAGCCGATGCAGGCACTGGGCTGCTTATCTGCCGGAATGGCGGAGAGCGCCATGGGGGCGATGAAGCCGCCGCCGGTAAATCGGTGCTCGTTGTACAGCGACAACAGGTGAGGAATATCCAGCCCCTGAGGGCAGTGACTGGTGCAGTAGCGGCAAGCAGTACAGGCCAGCGCCTTGGGGTTGGTCATCTCGCCGCCCAGGGTCAGAAGAGCATCCCATTCCTTTTCTGTCAGAGGCGCTTCGGTCTCAAAGGTGGAAAGATTGTCCCTCAACTGTTCCAGATTGGACATGCCTGAGAGAATGACCGTTACAGAGGGAATACGCTGCAGGAACCGGAAGGCCCAGGAGGGAATAGGACGCTGAGGATCAAGAGCCTGGAGCACCGCAGATTCCTTTTCGCTGAGGCGGGCCAGCCGGCCGCCCCGGAGGGGTTCCATCACCCACACGGGGATGTGGTACTGTTCCAGCAGCTCCACTTTTTCCTTTCCGCTCTGGAACGTCCAATCGATGTAGTTGAGCTGAAGCTGGCAGAATTCCATATGCTCGCCATAGGCCTCCAGAAACCGCTTCAGTACTGGCATGGCTCCGTGGCAGGAGAAGCCCAGGTGACGGATACGGCCATTTTTCTTCTGTTCCAGCAGATAGTCCAGAATACCGTATTTGGGGTCCAGATAGGCGTCAATATTCATCTCGCACACATTGTGGAACAGATAGAAGTCGAAGAAGTCCACCCGGCACTTTTTCAGCTGCTCTTCGAAGATCTCCTTGACCTTGCCCATGTTGCCCAGGTCATAACCGGGGAATTTGTTGGCCAGGTAAAATTTCTCCCGGGGATAGGCGGACAGAGCTTTCCCGATGGCCAGCTCAGAATTGCCGCCGTGGTAAGCCCAAGCGGTGTCGTAGTAGTTGACGCCATGCTCCATGGCCAGGGCCACCATCTCCTCCACGGCGGCCTGATCCACAACGGCGTCATTCCCATCCACCACAGGCAGGCGCATGCAGCCCATACCCAGGTTGGAAAGCTTCATACCTTGAAAATCCTTATAAATCATGTGAACAGCTCCTTGCATTCTCTATTTTGCTGCCTCATTGATGCAGCGCAGCGCATTCAAGCTGCGGGGATAGCCGATGTAGGGCAGACACTGGGAGACCACATCGATGAGAAAGCGCTTGTCGTTTCCGATGCGCAGGTTGGCGGCGGCGTGGCTCACAAGCTGGGGTTCGCAGCCGCCCTGGGCGGCCAGAAAGCAGAAGGTAATGAGTTCCCTCTGACGGTAATCCAGACCGCCTCTGGTGTAATAGTCGCCGAAGCAGTTGCCCGCAAGCCAGCGATTGATGTGCCGGCTCTCCTCCGGGCCGCTGTCCTGGAAGCCGCGCATTCCCTCTCCGAAGATGTCAACCTGGGCCTGATTTCCAGCTGCAATCCGGGTATCTGGCGTGGTGGAGCCCTGCTCCGGAAGCGGGAGGGATACACCCTGCTTCTCAAGGGCGGCGTTGGCCCCATGCAGGAAGGGGAGCACCCGGCCGAGGCCCAGATAGGCAGCGCCCTGGTAGACCAGTTCCTTAATCTCCACAGGCGTCACGCCGCTTTTGAGAGCGCCTGGCACCATCGCGCAGAAGGCGTCCACTCCCTGACAGCCCATAAGCGTAGCCAGGACGGCCAAAAAGCGGGTCTTATCGTCCAGCTTACTCTCATGAACCACCTCATCAAAGGCAAAGTTGGAAAACAGTGCGGAGAATTCCGGATCGCTCTGCGCCAGTCCGAAGGGAACCTGGGCAAAGTGCTCTTCACAGTATTGCTTGGCAGACATAGATAATTCCATATTATGACCTCCCCAAAATTGATACAGAGTAAGTACGGCGGATGCCACGGCAGTCTGGCCGCCGAAACGGCTGGACTGCCGCTCCGGCCGTATGGGCGGAGATTACTGGGGCGCCCCGCGTATCTGATTCTCCTCAGGCCGTCAATGCACAGGCAAAGACCAGTGCGGTCAACAGTGAAAAATCCGTTTTATTGCACGGCGCCCTCTGCTCACCTCTGGGATTTCCGAATTTCATGCCGCAGATAATCCAGCCGCTGGAGCTGATGCTCTTTAAAATGGATTTCATCCAGGGCGGCGCTGCGTTTTTCTTCCAACATGCGGAGCCGCTGCGCGCAGGAAGGCGCCCCCTCCTGCAGAAGCCGCATATAGACCTCCACCTCTTCTGTGGTGAATCCAATATCATGGAGGGTCATAATGGTGCTCAGCTGTTCCAGATCCGTGTCGTCGTACTGCCAAGCGCCCATTACCTTCTTGACTGCTCCGCACAGGCCCCAGCTCTCATATTCCCGCAGGATATGCATGGGGATCTGATAGCGTTCGCTTGCCTCCTGTATGGTCATATCGCAACCTCCGAACTGAAAATAAAAATGCAGGTGTCCGCCCTTGGACACCCACATTTTAGAACAATTTCTCTATTATGTCTAATGCTTATTTTGGATTATCAGAAATAGCTGAAAGGCATTCTTTTATGTGCTCCAGCAGCGCGGATACGGCGGGCGGAAAGGTCTCGGTTTTCTTCCAGGCCAGCACTGTACTGGACTCCAGGGGGGGAGACAGCGGCAGAAAGCGAAGCCCTTCATAGCTGCAGCGCAGCCGAATGGTGAGGAATGCCCCTACGCCCGCCCTGGACAGCAGGGCCATGTTGTACGGCAGGTTGCCGGTGGCGGCGACCCGGAGATCCTTGGCATAGGGGCCGAACCAACGCTCCAATTCCTTTTGAACTACGCCGCGCCTTGTATAGATGAGCGGCAGTTTTGAGAGATCCTGGGCAGTGACAGAGGGGTTCTGTGCCAACGGAGAATTTTCCTGCACATGGACGCCCCACTGTTCCTTCACCGGCAGACGAATCATATCGTACTTGCTGATATCCACAGGTTCCAGCAGCAGCCCCAGGTCCAGGGTGCCCCGCTCAAGTTGCTCCTTGATGTTGTCTGCGTTTCCGCTGTATATCTGATATGTTACCTGTGGATGGAGCTTCTGGAAGGAGGCCAAAAATTCAGCCAGAACATGCATACCCTCCAAATCCCCGCTGCCGATGGAGATCTCCCCCCGCAGTTCCGGCTCTCTGCGGAATTCCTGAGCTGTTTTCTCCGCCAGGTCTATCAGCTCCTGGGCCCTGCGCCGCAGCAGCATTCCCTCATCGGTCAGCACAATATGGTACCGGCTGCGGTGAAAGAGCTTTACGCCCAGCTCTTCTTCCAGCTGCATCAGCTGACGCGAAAGGGTGGGCTGGGTCAGATGAAGCAGAGCCGCCGCTTTGGTGATGTTCTCCTCCCGCGCGACTGCGAGAAAATATTTCAAAACACGAAGCTCCACAGCCAGGCCTCCTTTTTCTCATCGTATCATATTTGTGGGCATCCGGCAAGTTAAAAATGCTTTTAGAGAATATTTGTAAATAGAGAATGAGTATTTTACATTTTTGAAGAACGGATTTACAATAGAACAAAAGAGGAAGCCAAAATATGCGGGTCCTATTGAAGGAGGTTATTTTCATGAGCGCATTGGTTGCATATTTCTCTGCAAGCGGCACCACCGCCAAGGCGGCAAAGACGCTGGAAAAGGCCGTGGGGGGAGATCTCTATGAGATCAAGCCCGCCGTACCCTATACCAGCGCTGATCTCAACTGGATGGATAAGCACTCCCGCAGCAGCGTGGAGATGAATGATAAGCATTCCCGCCCGGCGCTGGCGGATACAGCCGCTCCCATAGCTGGGCATGACGTTATTTTTTTGGGCTTCCCCATCTGGTGGTATATGGCCCCCACCATCATCAATACATTTCTGGAGAGCTATGACTTCACCGGAAAGACGATCGTGCTCTTTGCAACCTCTGGCGGAAGCGGCCTGGGCAAGTCGGCCGCCGGCCTGAGAAGCAGCGCCCCCGGAGCCAAAATCCTGGATGGCCGTATGCTCAATGGCCGGCAGGATGAAGAGGCCCTGAAGGCATGGGTATCCAGTTTAAAGCTCTGAGGCGGCGGCTGTTAAATTCCTCTCCCTCTGGCGGAAGGTATGGCCAGAATATGTCCCGCAGCGGGAGAGCGCTATGCGTGGCCTGCGGGAGGCGGGAAGCAGAGCTGCGAGCGAGGAGCGCCCATGCGGCGCAAAACAAAACAGGCGGACGGTAGAAACCGTCCGCCTGTTTGTATATCTGCCGGCTGCAAGGATTCCTGTGAAAGCAAACCTCCAGACAGAGTTTATATGGCCGGGATAAAGGGATCGTCTGCGCTGCCTGAACCGGTGAGCGCTGTCCCGGCCGACAGGATCACCACCGGGCGCACGCCCCAGGTATCAGCGGCGTCCCTCATGTAGAAGTACCCGTCGGCGCCCAGGATACGCACCATGGAGCCGTTGTTGAAATAGGGGGTATCCATCCAGCAGGGGGCGCCGGAGAGCAGCCCTGCCCGGGACAGAGAGGCCATCAGGCCGATGTCGGGCAGGCGGACAGTGTCGGTGCAGTCCATGGCCACCGCCTCCGCCATGCCCCGGTCGCTGTACGCTGGGACATGGAAGGCGAAGAAATCGTTGAAGCCGGAGTCGGCCAGCTCCCGGTCTGTGATGGACAGAAGCACCCGGTGACGGTCGGTCACCAGTATTTCCTGTTCCGACTGGTCAAAGGCGGCGGTGAGAAAGTCGCCGTTGAGCCAATCCCGCAGGTCGGACTCGCTCCACAGGTTGCTGCCGAAGTCCCCGTCCTGGTCAAAGGCCCGGTTGTCCACCGCTTCCACCGCCAGGAGCAGCCAGCTGCCGTCCTCCTGCTGCTCCGCCGCCTGCCACAGAAGGGGCTTCCCCTCCCAGGCGCCCAGCTGGATATAGGCCCCGGTCTCCAGGGCGGCGTGAGGAAGACGCGCCCGCATCAGAGCGGCTCCGGCAGGTACGGCCAGCAGCAGGCAGAGCACCACGGCGGTGCCGCCCGCCAGCACGACGGCGGGGCGGCGCACCCGCTCGGACAGGGACAGCCGGTATCCCAGCCAGACCAGCACCAGCAGGAGCAGCAGGTCGATGAACTGGGCGAAGGCGAACATGTGCTTGGCCAGGTCCCCCTCGCCGTTGGTGACTGTGGGCATCAGGAACTGATAGGCCATGGAGCCCAGTACGGTGAGCACCAGGAGGGCGGCGGAGAGCCTGTGGCGTCCTGTGCCCTTCCGGCCCGCCACGGCCTGCCACAGGGCCCAACAGCCGGCAGCCGTGATGAGGCCGGCGGCCAGCCAGGTGTTGATGGGCAGCTGGCTTCGCAGCCAGCTCCAGCCGCCAAAGCGGCCTGCAAAGGTGAGCCGGGGGTGGGCAGCATCCAGATTGGAGAGGTAGTAAGGCCGGATAAAGCCGGTGTGGGCCATGGCTACGTCCAGCTTTTCCAGGTAGTAGCCCGGGTGGGAGAGGTAGAAGAACAGCAGGTCAAACTTGGACACCTGGGAGAAGTCCTCTTTGAACTGTTCGCTCTCCCGGGCAGGAGCCACCCGGTCCATGTAGTAGTTGGAGTCGGCGTACTCCGCCATATACTCCGGCAGGCCAAGAGCGGAGAGATATTGCTGGGTCTGCTCCGGAGTGGTGTCCTTGAGAACGCCGTAGAACACGGCGTTGTAGTTGGTCTCGTAGTCCATCCAGCCGGGGAGGGAGAGGTACACCGCCCCCAGCACCGCCACGCAGGCCGCAGCGCCGCCGCACAGCCACTTCCGCCATTTCGGCTCCCCACGGAGGAAGAGAACCGTCCCCATGCCCAGGGCACACAGAGCGGCCACCGGCAGGTTGATGAATTTGCTCCAGCCGTACACCACGCAGGAGAGGAAGTACCAGCCAGCGTTCCAGCCCAGTCTGCCCCGGCCCGTCAGCAGCCGCAGGCCAAAGACCGCCATGGCCAGCAGGCCCAGCATCTGCACCGGCTCGCTGTACAGGGAGTTGAAGTAGGTGATATATCCCTCGTCGCACAGGACGAAGAGAAAGGCCAGCTTTACCAGCAGGTCGCACCACAGAACAGGGAGCCGGAAGGAGCGGAAGAGCAGAAGCAGCAGTCCGGCGTAACACAGCAGGTAGATGAGGCCCAGCACCTGGATATGATAGGTGTCCAGGCTCTGGCCGGTGAGCACGTTGAGGGCCAGATTACCCGCCAGGGAGGCCCGGACGAACACCAGATGGATGGACGGGTAGGCGGCGGTGTTGTCCAGACTGAAGAGGAGGTTCCACAGCTTCTCTCCGGCGGAATTGCCCTGAAAGACCATGCGGAAGGTATCCTCATACACAAAGGAGCCGGTGCTCCCGGCATAGTCCAGGGAGTTGGTGCTCATGACCCGGCCGAAGTCCCCGTTGTTGGACAGTCCCGCCCCGCCGCCGGCAAAGAGAACCAGGGCCATGATGACCGCAGCCAGCGCGGCCAGCAGGAAGGGGCCGAACCGCTCATAGAATTGTGACGCCCGGAGGGAGAAAGGCTGTCTGTTCATAGGTCACCTCATTAAAGTTGGGGATGGTGGGCTTACAGGGCCGCCTTCAGGTCGGCCAGGAATCCCTCCACATCGGCGGCCTGGGTGGCAAAGGAGGTAACCAGCCGGATCACTGTGTGGTTCTCGTCCTGGCGGGTCCACACCTCGTAGGCGCACAGCTTGTCCAGCACGGGCAGCAGGCGGTCAGGCACCACGGGGAACACCATGTTGCTGGCCGAGCGGGACATCATGGACAGACCCATAGCCTCCAGGCCGGACTGGAGCGTCTGGGCCATGTCCACCGCGTGGCGGGCAATGGTCCAGTAGAGCCCATCCTCCAGCAGAGTCTGGAACTGGAGGCCCAGCAGCCAGCCTTTGGCCAGCACGGCGCCCCGCTGCTTCTTGATGCGGAAGAAGCCCTCTTGGAGGGCAGGGTTGACGATGACCAAGGCTTCGCCCATCAGGGCGCCGTTTTTGGTGCCGCCAATGTAGAACGCGTCGGTGAGGCGGGCAAGGTCGGGGAGGGCCACGTCGCTCCCCGCCGCCCCGAAAGCGGCTCCCAGCCGGGCGCCGTCCAGAAAGAGAAGAAGATTGTTGGCCTTGCAGCAGGCGGAAAGGGCCTCCAGTTCGGACAGGGTGTACACCGCGCCATTCTCCGTGGCATCCGAGATATATACCAGCTTGGGCAGCACCACATGCTCATTGCGGCCCTCTTCCACCAGGGGAAGGATGAGCTCAGGAGTCAGCTTTCCGTCGGGAGCGGCGTGGGCCAGGAGCAGCTTGTGACCGGTGGCCTCCACCGCGCCGCCCTCGTGGCCGTTGACATGGCCGGTGTGGGCGCAGATCGCGCCCTCCCAGGGGCGGAGAAAAGCGGCGATGGCGGTAAAGTTGGTCTGGGTGCCGCCGATAAGAAACTGAACATCCGCCCCGGGACAGCGGCACAGGTCACGGATAAGCTGGGCTGCCCGGGCACAGTATTGGTCGGCGCCGTAGCCGATGACGTGCTCCTCGTTGTGGGCGGCGATGGCGGCGAGGACGGCAGGATGAGCCGCCTCAGAGTAGTCGTTGCGGAAATTGTACATGTTCATTCACCTCACAGATAAAAAGGCCGCAGGCCGCCCTGAAAGCTGGGGCAGGGCCTGCGGCCGCCGGGAGTTAGAATTTAAAGCTGTCCTTCAGACTCACAGACCGGTTGAACACCAGATGACCGGGGGCAGAGTCCTTGCTGTCCACGCAGAAATAGCCCTGGCGCAGGAACTGGAAGGAAGCGGGGGCGGCGGCACCGGCCAGGCTGGCCTCCACCTTGGCGCCGGAGAGCACCTCCAGGGAGTTGGGGTTCAGGCAGTCCAGGAAGTTCTTGTCGCCGGCGTCGGGGTCAGCGTCAGAGAACAGGTTGTCGTACAGACGGATTTCCGCGTCCACGGCGGTGGCGGCGTCCACCCAGTGGATGGTGGCGCCCTTCACTTTGCGGCCGTCGGCGGGGTCGCCGCCGCGGGAGTCAGGGTCGTACTCGCAGAGGACCTCCACCACATTGCCGTTCTCGTCCTTCACGCAGCCGGTGCACTTGATGAGGTAGGCGCCCTTCAGGCGGCACTCGGGGCCATCAGGATAGAGACGCTTGTACTTGGGCACAGGGGTCTCCAGGAAGTCTTCAGCCTCGATATACAGGTGGCGGGAGAAGGACACCTCACGGGTGCCGTCCTCGGGACGGCTGGGGTTGTTCTCCACAGTGAAGGTCTCGCTCTGGCCCTCGGGGTAGTTGGTGACGGTGAGCTTGATGGGACGCAGCACCGCCATGCGGCGCAGGGCCACCTCGTTCAGGTCCTCCCGAAGGCAGTGCTCCAGGAAGGCGAACTCCACGGTGGAGGCCGCCTTGCTCACGCCGTTGCGCTCGGAGAAGTTGCGGATGGACCGGGGGGTGTAGCCCCGGCGGCGCAGGCCGCACAGAGTGGGCATACGGGGATCGTCCCAGCCGGAGACACGGCCCTCCTCCACCAGCTGGCGCAGCTTCCGCTTGCTCATGACGGTGTAGTTGATGCCCAGGCGGGCGAACTCGATCTGCCGGGGCTTGGCGGGCAGGTCGCAGTGTTCAATGACCCAGTCGTACAGGGGACGGTGGTCCTCAAACTCCAGGGAGCAGAGGGAGTGCGTAATGCCCTCCAGGGCGTCCTCGATGGGGTGGGCGAAGTCGTACATGGGGTAGATGCACCACTTGTCACCCTGGCGGTGGTGGCGCATATGGTTGATGCGGTAGATGACAGGGTCGCGCATGTTGAAGTTGCCGCTGCTGAGGTCGATTTTGGCCCGCAGGGTCATGCGTCCGTTCTCAAACTCGCCGGCCCGCATCCGGGCGAACAGATCCAGAGACTCCTCCACCGGGCGGTCCCGCCAGGGGGAGCGGGCGGGGGTGTTTACATCGCCCCGATACTCCTTGAACTGCTCGGGGGTCAGTTCGCAGACGTAGGCCAGGCCCTTCTTAATGAGTTCCACGGCGCAGTCGTACATCTTCTCAAAGTAGTCGGAGGCATAGTAGAACCGGTCGCCCCAGTCGTAGCCCAGCCAGTGGATGTCCTCCTGGATAGCCTCGACATACTCCACGTCCTCCTTGGTGGGGTTGGTGTCGTCCATACGGAGGTTGCACAGGCCGCCGTACTTCTCGGCGGTGCCGAAGTCAATATAGATGGCCTTGGCATGGCCGATGTGGAGGTAGCCGTTGGGCTCGGGAGGAAAACGGGTATGGACGGTCATGCCTTGGAACTGACCACCCTGGGCGATGTCCTCGTCAATGAAATCATGGATGAAGTTTTGGGTCATGGTGGTGTTCAGCTCTTCGGTCATGTTGTTTCACTCCTTAAATGTTCCATTTCTGCTGTGCTGCCGGAAGGCAGCCAGCTAAATTCTTATTTTACCCGTTGGCGGAGGAAATTGCAATGGATTTCTGAGAACAGGACGGAAAAATCTGCCTCTGTCCGCCCTTAATCCACCACGTTGATGGGGCGGCCCTCCAGATAGGCGGCGATATTCCCCGCCAGCAGGGAGATGAGCCGCTGGCGGGTCTCCAGGCCCTTCCAGCCCATATGGGGAGTGAGGATGACGTTTTCCATGGTATAGAGGGGGTTATCCGCCGCAGGAGGCTCGGTTTCCTGCACATCCAGACCCGCGCCTGCAATGCTTCCGGCCTTCAGAGCGCCGATGAGGGCGGCCTCGTCTACCAGAGCGCCCCGGGCGGTGTTGATGAGAAAGGCGGTGGGCTTCATGAGGGACAGAGTTTCCCGGTTGATGAGGTGCCGGGTGGCGTCGGTGAGGGGACAGTGGAGGGAGACATAGTCGCTCCGGCGGAGCAGTTCATCCAGGGGCACGCAGGTCACGCCGGGGCCATAGTCCCGGGGGGTGCGGCAGTAAACCAGCACCTCCATTTCCAGGGCCAGGGCCACCTTCATCACCGCCCGGCCGATGTTGCCCGCGCCGATGAGGCCAAGGGTTTTGCCGTTGACCTCCACATGGTCCAGACCCAGGCAGCGGGTGAAATTGCTCCGGTCGCCCCGCTCCAGCATTCGGATCTGGGCGCCCATGGAGGAGCTGAGACAGAGCAGGAGCATGATGGCTGTGTGGGCCACCCGCTGGGAGCTGTACGCGGGGATGTTGCACACGGTGATTCCCCTGGCCCTGGCGGCGGCCAGGTCGATGTTGTTGTAGCCGGTGCCTGCCTCGCAGATGAGCTTCACCGAGTCGGGGAACCGGGCGATAAGCTCTGCGGGTACGGGCAGCTCCTTGGTCACGGCGATCTCGCAGCCATGAAGCCGCTGAGGAATCTGTTCCGGCGTGCTGTCGTCATAGATGGTTACGTGGGGAGCCAGGGAAGAGAGATCCAGTTTTCCGTCGTAATTCATTTTCGCGGCGTTGAGCACCACGGTGGTTCCGTTCATTTCAATCCTTCCTCTCGAGACTGATTGAGCTTACTATACCAGCCCGGGGTGGCGTTGACAAGGGGACAAAAAACGCGGCGCGGAAATTTCCGCGCCGCTGAGAGCTTTAAAGCATTACCGGGCGTAGGCAGCCCGGCCGGTCTCGTAGAGGTTGCCGCCCTGGGCGTCGATGGCCACAGTGAGGGGCAGGTCTTCGACTGTCATCCGCTTGACTGACTCACATCCCAGGTCCTCAAAGGCGATGACCTCTGACGTTCTGATGCACCTGGCGATAAGGGCGCCCGCGCCGCCCACGGCGGCGAAGTACACCCCTCCGTTGCGGACTATGGCGTCTACCACGGCCCGGGACCGCTGGCCCTTGCCTATCATGGCCCGCAATCCCAGATCCAGAAGCCGGGGGGCGTAGGGGTCCATCCGGCTGGAGGTGGTGGGGCCGCAGGCGCCCACCGCCATGCCCTGCTGGCCGGGGGTGGGCCCGGCGTAGTAGATAACCGCATCCTTCAGGGGAAAGGGCGGCTCCCTGCCCTGGTCCAGCAGGGCGAAGATGCGCTTGTGGGCGGCGTCACGGGCGGTGTAAATGGTGCCCGACAGCAGCACCCGGTCCCCGGCACGCAAGGTCGGAGCTGCGGCAGGCAGCTGCCCGGTGGTAAGAGAAATGGTCTGTGACATGGCTTATTCCTCCGTCAGGGGCGTGGGGGCCTTGGGGGGCTCACCCTCACGGCAGACCTGGAGCAGCTTCTCCAGGGCGGTGTCGTGCTCGGCAAACTCGGCGGTGATGTGCTCCAGACTGCGGGCAACCCGGTCCAGCTCTCCGGAGGCGTGGGAGATGGTGGCGTCCACGTCGGTGCGCAGACGGTCGTACCCCGCCTCCACCCGGGTCAGCCACTGATTGACCTGCTCCCGGGTCTCCCTGGCCTTTTTCTCAGCCTCGGCCTGGACGGCCTGGGCCCGGTAGTGGGCGTCCAGCTCAATGCAGGCCACACGGTCCTTGACGCCGGCGTAGGCCTCGGCGTCCGCCTCCGAGCGGGACAGGCGGGACTGGGCGGCGGAGAGCTCCTCCTCCACCCGCACCAGCCGGGCGGTCTTTTCCTCCAGCTGGGCCCGGATGGCGTCCAGCGCGTCGCTCTTCTCCTTCAGCTCGGCGGCCAGGGCCTCGGCCCGGGCGGACAGCTCCTCCTCCCGGACGGCGGCATCCGCCGCCTTCTTCTCCGCCTCGGAGGCGGCCTTGCGGGCCTCCTCCAGGTCTCTGGTCAGAACGGCTACCTTCTCCCGGTGCTGCCGGGAGGAGGTCTCCACATAGTTCAGCACATCCTGCTTATGAAATCCGCCAAAGGCTACCGTGCGGAACTGCTGCTCACTCATATGAGACACCTCGTCTTTTTCTCAGAACTGCGGGCTGCTGCCCGCGGGTAAACTCCATGTTTTTCATTGTAGCATAGATTCAGAGACGATACAATCATTTATGCCGCCGTGACGGGGGGAAGAAAAAATTCTTCCTGCCGCTGAGATATTCCGCCGTTTCCCGGGGTATTATGGATGAAAAGCTTTTCAGGGAGGAGCCCGGGCATGGAGCAGCAGGCCTTCAACGCACTGGCACAACAGCATATGGACATGGTGTACCGTCTGGCGTTTCACTATCTCCGCTCACCCCAGGACGCGGACGACGTCACCCAGGAGACCTTTCTCCGCCTGTTCCGCCGCAGGGAGGGCTTCGACAGCGGAGAGCATGCCAGACACTGGCTGGTCCGGGTGGCGCTCAATGAGTGCAAGCGGCTGGCTATGTCCCCCTGGCGGCGGCACACTGAGCCGCTGGAGGAGTACGCAGGTACCCTGACCTGGGAGACGCCGGAGCAGAGCACCCTGTTCCAGGCGGTGATGGACCTGCCGCGGAAGTACCGCGTGCCCCTGTACCTCTATTATTATGAGGGGTACGCCGTCAGCGAGATTTCCGCCATGCTGGGGCGCAACCCATCCACCGTTCAGACCCATCTGGCCAGAGGGCGAGAACAGCTGAAGCATCTTTTCAAGGAGGAATGGAGCGATGTATGACAGAGAACTGTACCACGAGACCTTTTCCCGTCTCCACACCTCCCCGGAGACCAGGAGGAAAATTATGAATCTGAGTGAGAAACGTTCCCGCCGGTTTCAGCCCGCACGGGTGGCGGCGGTGGCGGCGGCGGCCGCCGTCCTGAGCATTACCGCCATGGCCGTGGCCTTTGGAGGCGGTATGCTGGACTGGTTCGGCAGGGAGTGGGACAGCTGGACAGGCCAGTCCCTGGGCGAGAACCAGACAGAGACCATCCAGCGACTGACCCAGTCCGTGGGGGAGAGCGCCACGGACGGAGATATCACCGTGACTGTGGACAGCATCACTGTGGGCACGGACAACCTGTGGGCCCTGCTGAAGGTGAGCGGCATGGATTTCTCCCAGCAGAAGGAGTACGGCTTCGGGGATGTCTCTGTGGAGATTACGCCTGACCCTGCCGATTTGTCAGCCGGCGTGGTGTCTTACGGCACCCGGCTGATGGGCGTGGATGAGAACGGGAGCCTCAATCTGGTCCTGGAGTACTTCGCCACCCTGCCCACCGACGCCCAGCTCAGCGCCGGCGGCTATACGCTGGAGCTCTCCCTGACCGGCCTGACCGAAGGAGGGTACGGCAGCGCGGAGCCTGAGATAGCGGCGGAGGGGACATGGCGCTTCTCCATCCCCCTGACCGTGGAGAGCCGCTCACCGGTGGTGACCATTGAGAAGGCGGAGGTGCCCTCCTGGAACCCGGCCACCGACGCATATTCCAGTGAGCCGGTGACTCTGACGGATATCCAGCTCTCTGACACCGGCATCCGCTTCCGGGCGGCGGGGGAGTTTATCTCCGATGTGTCCGCCGTGCTGGAGGACGGCACAGAGGTGCGAAACTCCGGCGGCGGAGGCGGCGAGGAGAAAGACGGAACCCACACGTTCTCCTACACCTGGGTGGTGCCGGTGGATGTGGAGGACATCGCCGCGCTCCGCTTTGGGGAGACCGAGATTCCGATAAAAAAATAAGAGGCAGCTTCAAGGGCGCTCCGTGCCATGGCACGGAGCGCCCTTTGGCCTGTTGAAACGACTTCTTCGACAGGCTGCTGCACTCTTTCAAGCTTTTAAAAGATTGAAAGAGTGGTTTGATTCCACGCAAAAGACAACCCTGACGGCTTTCTTTCACACGATCCTTCCCTCCGGAGTCTTGCACCGCAAGATGTATCAACAGTGCCCTTTTTCGCCCGGACTGGCAGAGCTGACCGAAGGCGAAGATGTAAAAAGCCGTTTTCCAGGCGGTTTTCGAATTGACGTTCCAGCAGAAGGGGTGATATAATATACTGATTTTGTATGCACATATGTTTTGAGGGATATGCTTATGTGGATTTCTGACAAGTGGAACGACTATGAGCTGATTGACTGCGGCGGCGGGGAAAAGCTGGAGCGCTGGGGCAAGTACACCCTGGTGCGGCCCGACCCCCAGGCCATCTGGAATACGCCCCGGGAGAACCGGCTGTGGCGGCGGCCTGACGCCCGGTATGCCCGCTCCTCCACCGGCGGCGGCCAGTGGGAGAAGAAGGACGTGCCCGAACGCTGGCAGATATCCTATGGGGATCTGACGTTCAACATCAAGCCCATGAACTTCAAGCACACCGGGCTCTTCCCCGAGCAGGCCGCCAACTGGGATTTTGCCCGGGAGCAGATTAAGAAGGCGGGGCGGCCCATCAGCGTGCTCAACCTGTTCGCCTACACCGGCGGGGCCACGGTGGCCTGCGCCGCCGCCGGCGCCAGCGTGTGCCATGTGGACGCGGCCAAGGGCATGGTGGCCTGGGCCAGGGAGAACGCCAAGTCCTCCGGCGTGGAGGACCGGCCCATCCGCTGGATCATTGACGACTGCGGCAAGTTTGTGGAGCGGGAGATCCGCCGGGGCCGGAAGTACGACGCGGTGATCATGGACCCGCCGTCCTACGGCAGGGGACCCTCCGGCGAGATCTGGAAACTGGAGGAGAATCTCTACCCCTTTGTGGAGCTGGTGGCCCAGGTGCTCTCTGACGAGCCCCTGTTTTTCCTCATCAACTCCTACACCACGGGCCTTGCCCCCTCGGTGCTGACCTACATTCTGGAGACCGTGGTGTCCAAGCGGCACGGCGGCCACACCGAGAGCGCCGAGCTGGGTCTGAGAGTCACTGAGACCGGTCTGGCGCTGCCCTGCGGCGCCACCGGCCGCTGGATGGCCGACCGGTAAAGAACGACAGGGAATGGGAGACAAGAAATGGCCAATTCCATTGTAAAAACCGAACATCTCCGCTTCTCCTATGAGGCCGAGGGAGGACTCTCCCCGGTGGTGCTGGACGGGGTGGACCTGGAAATTGAAGAGGGCAGCTTTGTGGCGGTGCTGGGTCACAACGGGTCGGGCAAATCCACTCTGGCCAAGCACATGAACGCCATCCTGCTGCCCACCGGCGGCAAGGTGTACGTGGACGGCATGGATACCTGCGACGACGACCTGCTGCTGGACATCCGCCGCACCGTGGGCATGGTGTTCCAGAACCCGGACAACCAGATTGTGGCCAACGTGGTGGAGGAGGATGTGGCTTTCGCCCCTGAGAACCTGGGCGTGCCCCCGGAGGAGATCCGCCGCCGGGTGGACGAGGCTCTCAAGCTGGTGGACATGTACGAGTACCGGGAGCACGCGCCCCATCTGCTCTCCGGCGGACAGAAGCAGCGGGTGGCCATTGCGGGCGTCATCGCCATGCGGCCCCGGTGCATCGTGCTGGACGAGCCCACCGCCATGCTGGACCCCATCGGCCGCAAGGAGGTACTCCACACCATCCGCCAGCTCAACCGGAATGCGGGCATCACTGTGGTGCTTATCACCCATCACATGGACGAGGCTGCCCAGGCCGACCGCCTGGTGGTCATGAGCAAGGGCAAGGTCATTGCCGACGGAGCTCCCCGGCAGGTGTTCCAGCGGGTGGAGGAGCTGAAGGCCGTGGGCCTGACGGTACCCGAGACGGTGGAGCTGTGCTGGGAGCTGCGGAAGGAGGGGCTGGATGCCCCTCTGGACGCCCTCAGCGACGAGGAGTGCGCCAAGGCGCTGTATGAGCTGATCACCCGGTAAACCGGCATATTTTGCGGGCGTTACCTCCATGAGAGGAATGCACCACTGATTAAAAAGGACTGAAGTCATTGGAAGCGATTATCCAGACAGAAAAACTCAGCCACATCTATTCCGCCGGCACCCCCTTTGAGCACGGCGCGCTGATTGATGTGGATTTCACAGCCTACCGGGGGGAGTATCTGGGCATCATCGGCCACACCGGATCGGGCAAATCCACCCTGATTCAGCACCTTAACGGCCTGCTTAAGCCCACCTCCGGCCGGGTGCTCTTTGAGGGAAAGGACATCTGGGAGACTAAGGAGCGCACCCATCAGACCCGCTTCCAGGTGGGACTGGTGTTCCAGTACCCGGAGTATCAGCTCTTTGAGGAGACAGTGTATAAGGACATCGCATTCGGTCCCCGGAATATGAAACTCTCCGAGGCGGAAATTGACCGCCGGGTCCGGGAGGCGGCGGCCTTTGTGGGGCTGTCCGACGCCATACTGGAGCAGTCTCCCTTTGAGCTGTCCGGAGGACAGAAGCGCCGGGTAGCCATTGCGGGCGTCATCGCCATGGAGCCCTCCGTCCTCATCCTGGACGAGCCAACCGCCGGCCTGGACCCGGTGGGCGTGGAAAATATCCTGTCCAATATCCACGACTACCATGTGGCCAAGAACGCCACCATCATTATCGTCTCCCACTCCATGGAGGAGGTGGCCCGGACGGTGGACCGGCTGGTGGTGGTCAACGACGGCCGCATTCCCTTCGCCGGTGCACCCTGTGAGGTTTTTGCCCATGAGGAGGAACTGATTGCCATGGGCCTGGGTGTGCCCCAGGTGACCCGGGTGCTCCACCAGCTGAAAAAGCTGGGCGTGGACGTGGACGACACGGTCTACACCATGGAACAGGCCAAAGCGGCTGTCATGGCGGCGTACAGAGCGCGGAAGGGGGCGGTGTAAGTGGCACTGAAGGACATTACCCTGGGGCAGTATTTCCCCGGGAACTCCATTCTCCACCGCCTGGATCCCCGGACCAAGATCCTCCTCACCGTCATGTATATCGTGGCCCTGTTCCTGGCCAAGCAGCTGGTGGGGTATGGTATCATGATGGTGGTGCTGGCCTCGGCCATTGCCGTTTCCAAGGTAAAACTGAAGACCATCTTCCGGGGCCTCAAGCCCATTCTCATCATTATCATCATCACTGCCTTCCTCAACCTGTTCTGGACGCCGGGACAGACCATCTGGAAGTGGGGCTTCCTCAACCTGACGGTGGAGGGCATCTGGTCGGCTGTCTTTATGGTGCTGCGCATTTCCATGCTTATCCTGTGCACCTTCCTGCTGACCTACACCACCTCGCCCATTCTCCTGACCGACGGACTGGAAAATCTGATGAATCCGCTGAAGAAGATTCATGTGCCCGTCCATGAGCTGTCCATGATGATGTCCATCGCCCTCCGCTTCATCCCCACCCTTATTGAGGAGACGGACAAGATTATGTCTGCTCAGAAGGCACGCGGCGCCGACTTTGATACCGGCGGACTGATGGACAAGGCCAAGGCTCTTATTCCCCTGCTGGTGCCCCTGTTCATCTCGGCGTTCCGCCGGGCGGACGAGCTGGCTATCGCCATGGAATGCCGCTGCTACCACGGCGGCGAGGGCCGCACCCGCCTGCGCCAGCTGAAGTACCGGAAGGCCGACGCAGCCTTCCTGGTGGGCGGATTGGCGGTCTGTGTGGCCGTAGGCGTGCTGGCCCACTTTGGCCTGTAAGAATTTTTAAGAAATTTCTAATGAAAGTTCTATGATTTTATGAAAAATATCGCGTTAAAATTGATGTACGTTGGGACGGCCTACCACGGATGGCACCGCAGCGTATAGCAAACGTGCCGGTGGCACGTTTGCAGCGTAGGCTCCGACGGCTATGCCGGCGGAGGGGAAGTAGGGCAGAAGCAGAGAGAAAAGGCGTGGGAGGCCGTTATGCGAAATATAGCACTAAAACTGATGTATGTTGGGACGGCCTACCACGGGTGGCACCGCAGCGTATAGCAAACGTGCCGGTGGCACGTTTGCAGCGTAGGCTCCGACGGCTATGCCGGCGGAGGGGAAGTAGGGTAGAAGCAGAGAGGAAAGGCGTGGGAGGCCGTTATGCGGAATATAGCACTAAAACTGATGTATGTTGGGACGGCCTACCACGGGTGGCAGATCCAGAAGAACGCTGTCACCATTGAGGAGACTTTAGAGAAGGCGCTGGCCACGGTGGTGGGCCACCCGGTGAAGTGCACCGGTGCTGGCCGCACCGATGCCGGCGTCCATGCGGAGACCTATATCGCCAACTTTCGAACCACCTCCACCATTCCCTGCGACCGTCTCCCTCTGGCGGTGAACACCCGCCTGCCGGAGGATATTGTGGTGGTTAAGGCCACGGAGGTTCATGATGACTTCAACGCCATCGGTTCCTGCATAAAAAAAGAGTACACCTATCGCATCTATAACTCCCGCATTCGCAACGCATTTTTTGTCAACCGGGTCTGGTTCTATCCCAAGCATCTGGACGAGAAGGTGATGCAGGCGGCGGCCGACCGGTTTGTGGGCACCCACGACTTTGCCGCTGTCCAGTCGGTGGGTACGGAAGTCCAGTCCACGGTGCGGACCGTGCACTACTTTAATATATCCCGCTCGGGAGATATGATTGAGTGCCGGGTGTGCGCCAACGGCTTTCTCTACAATATGGTGCGGGCCATGGTGGGCACTTGTGTCTACGCTGCAGAGGGTAAGTTCCCGCCGGAGGCGGTGAGCGATATTCTGGAGGGGCGCTGCCGCACGGCTGCCGGCCCAACCGCCCCTCCGGGCGGCCTGTACATGACCAAGCTGTGGTATGAAGAGAATGTGCTCTGAGGCGCAGAATTTTTAAGGAATTTGGTGCATACACATGAACGACAGACAGCCGGAGCCCGGCGGCAAGAAAAAAGGAAATATTCTGGTCCGTCTGCTGGCTTTCCTGGTAACGCTGGCGCTGATTTTCGGCGCGGTAACGCTGGTGGTCTACCGGGATCGGCTGAACTTTGACGTGATCCGGAGGTACTTTACCTACCGCAGCCTGGAGCGCAACGACAACGGCCAGGCCAAGTCCTTTGCACACGAGGGCAGCACGCGGGATATTTTTGTTTCGGCGGGGGAGAACCTGCTGGTGTGCTCCACCACCGGCGTGCGGCTGTTTTCCGGCAGCGGAACCCAATATGTGGACGAGCAGATTGTAATGGAGCAGCCGGTGGCCATGGCGGCTGGGGAGTGGTCCCTGGCCTACGATGCCGGCGGCAGCAGTCTCTACCTCTTCCGGGACAAGGAGAAGGTGTTTTCCCTGGGGGCGGAGGAGGGCAAGGATATTCTGTCCGCCCGGGTCAACTCTGCCGGCTGGCTGACCGTGGTGACCCAGGCTGCCAGCTACAAGGGGTCGGTGACTGTATATAATCCTCAGCAGCAGCCGGTGCTCCAGCTGAATCGATCCAGCGGCTTTGTCATGGATGCGGTGGTGACGGAGAATGGGGAGTATCTGGCCGCAGTCACCATCCGGCAGAGCGGCGCATCCTTTGACAGCAGCGTGGATCTCTACCGGCTGGACCGGACCGAGGAGGAGACAGAACCGGATGCCTCCAGCACTCTGGACGGCAGCGTGACCCTGGACCTGAGGCAGCAGGGCGACACACTGTGGGCCCTGGGGGACACGGGGGTGTACGCCATCTCGCTGGCGGAGAGGAATCTCGGGGAGCGAGAGGGCATGTACGGCTATCCGGACCAGTACCTGAAGGAGTTCTCGCTGGAGGGAGAGGGATATGCGGCGCTGCTGCTGGGTAAGTACCGGGCCGGCAGCCAGGCCCAGCTTCTGGTGACCGATGAGTCGGGAGCGGTGACCGGCGCCCTGGATATTGGGGAGCAGGTGCTCTCCCTGTCCGCGGCAGGGAGGTATATTGCCGTGCTCACTGCCGACCGGCTGGACATCTATACCGCGGATCTCCGGCTCTATGACAGCATGTCCGGCACTCAGAACGCCCAGAAAGTGCTTATGCGGGCCGACGGCACCGCGATGCTCATCGGTGCAAAAACTGCCCGGCTCTATATCCCGGACTGAAGTTAGAAACCTTTTTGAGATTCCATATGGAGGTTCCCATGGCTTATCTGATATTTGACATTGCAATTCTGGTCATTCTGGCACTTTTTGCCTGGCGGGGCGCGTCCAGGGGCTTTGTGCTCTCCCTGTGCGGCCTGTTGGCGGTGATCGTGGCCTTTGTGGGGGCCAGCTTCCTGGCCGGCCTGCTGGCGCCCAAGGTGGGAACCGCTTTGGAGCCAAAGTTTGCCCAGGCCATTGAGGAGCGGCTGGAGGAGCAATTCCAGCAGTCCGGCCCGGCGGGGGACGCCGCCGGCCAGGCGGAGGGAGAGAGCTACCCCCTGCAGGACGTACTGTCCGTGCTCAAGGACATGGGGCTCTATGAGGAACTGGTGGACACCATTGACCAGGCGGTACAGGACGGCATGACCACCGTGGCCGCCAACGCGGCAGCGGCCGTAGCCGCCGCCATCGCCCAGTCGGTGGCCTATACTGTGATCTTCACCGCCGCCTTTGCACTGATCCTCATCGCGTGGACCATTTTCTCCCACGCAGTGGACCTGGTGACAAAGCTGCCCGGCCTGAACTTCCTCAACAAGACCGGCGGGGCGGCGATGGGCCTGGTTAAGGGGGTTATTATCCTCTTCCTGGCGGCCTGGATCATCCAGTACACCGGCAAGCTTATCCCGGAGGAAACGGTTCAGCAGACCCATCTGCTCAAGTTCTTTATGACAACCAATCCCTTGGCGCTGCTCCAGGGGCTGTGACAGAGCATTTCCACCATTCCACACAAATGAAGGTGTTAACGATGAACGTGCCCAATTTTCTCTCTCTGCTCCGGCTGGCCATGGTGCCGGTCTTTGCGGTGGTATTCTTCCAGCCCATCCCCACAGCCCGATACTGGGCGGCCGGGGTATACGCCCTGGCCTTTGTTACCGACGTGGCCGACGGATACATCGCCCGCCACTTCAATCAGATCACCCGTCTGGGGCGGATTCTGGACCCGCTGGCCGATAAGCTGATGACCTTTACGGTGATTGTCTGTATCACAGTGGCAGGCATTATTCCCATTTGGGCGGTGGTCATTTTCTTCTGCAAGGAGGCCGCCATGGGCCTGGGCGCCCTGTCCATGCTCCACAAGATCGACGATGTGATCCCCTCCAATTGGCTGGGCAAAACTTCTACCTTCGTGTTCTTCGTGGTGTGCGCCGCTCTGGTGCTCTTTCCCCAGATTCCCCACAGCTGGGCGATTGGTATGATCTCCTTTGCCCTGGCCCTGACCATTTTGGCTTTTCTCTATTACCTGTGGCTATATATGAGCGTGCTTGGGAAAAAGAAATAAGGAGCCTCCGAAAAGGCTGGAAAATAAAAAACCAAGTAAATTACCAGAAATTCATACCCAGTTCACAATTTCGCACTAGAATTTTTTCTCCGGGGCAATACAGGGCCCCAAGGGGAGAAAATATCCCCCTTAAAGGAGCTGATCAATATGCAACCGACACTCTGTTCCAGATGTCATAAGAATGTGGCTGTTATTTTTATCCAGAAAATTGAGGGCGGGGAGACCAAGAGCGAGGGCCTCTGCCTCAAGTGCGCCCGGGAGCTGGGCATCAAACCTGTTGAGGACATGATGCAGAAGATGGGCATTACCGACGAGGACCTGGACGGTCTGACCAACGAGATGCTCTCCGCCTTTGGCGGCGCTGAGGGCATGGAGGGTCTGGTACCCCAGGGAGACGACTCGGACGGCGAGGAGGACGACGAGGGCCGTACGGCCACCTTCCCCTTCCTCAATAAGCTCTTCGGCGGCGCCCAGGGCGGCGACAGCCAGCCCAGCAAGGAGGAGTCCCGCCCCCGGGAGGACAAGCCCGGCAAGGAACGGGCCCCTAAGCGGAAATTTTTGGAGAACTACTGTATCTCCCTGACCCAGAAAGCCGCCGAGGGCAAGCTGGACAATATCGTGGGCCGGGATCAGGAGATTGAGCGTACCATCCAGATTCTCAACCGCCGGCAGAAGAACAACCCCTGCCTTATCGGCGAGCCCGGTGTGGGCAAAACAGCCATCGCTGAGGGTCTGGCCCAGCGGATTTATTCCGGCAACGTACCTTATAAGCTCCAGGATAAAGAGGTCTACCTGCTGGATCTGACTGCTCTGGTGGCGGGCACCCAGTTCCGCGGCCAGTTCGAGAGCCGGATGAAGGGCCTGATTGACGAGGTCAAGAAGCTGGGCAACATCATCCTGGTCATTGACGAGGTCCACAACATCGTAGGCGCCGGCGACGCCGAGGGCAGCATGAACGCCGCCAACATCCTCAAGCCTGCGCTCTCCCGCGGTGAAATTCAGGTCATCGGCGCCACGACCCTCACCGAGTACCGCAAGTACATTGAGAAGGACTCTGCCCTGGAGCGCCGGTTCCAGCCCATCATTGTGGAGGAGCCCTCCATTGAGGACGCGGTAAAAATTATTATGGGCATCAAGTCTTACTATGAGAAGTATCACTTCGTGTCCATTTCCCCCGAAATGGCCCGTATGGCCGTCACCATGAGCGAGCGGTACATCACCGACCGCTACCTGCCCGACAAGGCCATCGACCTCATTGATGAGGCCTGCTCCGACGTCAACCTCCACAACGCCAACCTGGCCCGGGAGGCCCAGCTGAAGAAAGAGCTGGAGCAGATCTCCAAGGAGCGGGAGGCTCTGGTGACCGAGGCCAACAGCCGGGACTTCAAGCGGCAGAGCGACTTGAAAGCAAACGAGAGCCGGCAGGGAGAGATCCGCCGGGAGCTGGCCAAGCTCACGGAGGAGCACAATGCTCTGGCTGCCGCCGGCGACCAGGAAGCCGGCATAAAGGACAATGAGCGGGAGCAGGCCCGCCTCCAGCGGGAGCTGCAGAAGCTGGTCCAGGACCGGAGCGCCCTCAACACCGCCTCCACCGGCGACGAGGACTATCAGCGCCTGGCCGTCATCAAGAGCCGGGAGCTCCAGCTCCAGCAGGAGCTGGACAAGCTGGAGGCCCAGAGCGCCCCGCCCCTGACCGTGGCCCACCTGGCCCGGGTCATCGAGCTGTGGACCAAGATTCCCGCCAGCCAGATTCAGGAGGCCGAGTACGAGCGCCTGGCCCAGCTGGAGACCCGCCTCAAAGAGCACATCATCGGCCAGGACGACGCGGTGAAGGCTGTGGCCGCCGCTGTCCGCCGCGGCCGGGTGGGCATCGCTTCCAAGCGCAAGCCCGTGTCCTTCATCTTCGTGGGCTCCACTGGTGTGGGTAAGACCGAGCTGGTCAAGCGGCTGGCCATGGACATGTTCCACTCCCCCGAGTCTCTCATCCGGCTGGACATGTCCGAGTTCATGGAGAAGTTCGCGGTCAGCCGCATCATCGGCTCTCCCCCGGGCTATGTGGGCTACGACGAGGCCGGCCAGCTGACCGAGAAGGTCCGCCGCAAGCCTTACTGCGTCATTCTCTTCGACGAGATTGAGAAAGCCCACCCCGACGTGCTCAACATTCTGCTCCAGATTCTGGATGACGGTCACATCACCGACGCCCAGGGCCGGAACGTGAACTTTGAGAATGCGGTCATCGTCATGACCTCCAACGCGGGCAGTGAGGCCAAGGGCTCCGGCAGCGTGGGCTTCGGCCGTACCGCCGCCGAGCAGGGCCGCGAGCGGGCCATGAAGGCCCTGGAGAGCTTCCTGCGGCCTGAGTTCATCAACCGGGTGGACGAGATTGTCTACTTCAAACGGCTCACCGAGGACAACTTCAAGGCCATCGCCGGCATCATGCTGGACGAGCTGAAGGGCACCCTGGGCGAGAAGAGCATCACCTTCACCTATGACGACAGCCTGCTGGACTACCTGGTGAAGAAGTCCTACTCCCTGACCTATGGCGCCCGCAACCTGCGCCGCCAGATTCAGAAGGACCTGGAGGACCCCATTGCCACCCGCATCATCGAGAGCTACCACAACCCCGTCCGTACCCTGCATGCCTCCTCCGACGGAGAGACCGTGCAGATTACCGGCGAATAAGCAGCATAAAAGGGCCCCGTCTCACAAAACTGAGACAGGGCCCTTTTTATGTCCTTATTGCTGGATGGTGCGGAGAATCTCGCCCTCGGCGGAGATGACGGTGATGGTGAGGGGAATGTGCTTGCCGGAGTTGGCCACGGCCAGCTCAGCGGCCCGCTGGATGCCGCCGCAGCAGGGCACCTCCATCCGGGCAACCGTGACGCTGCGCACGTTGTTGCGGCGGAAAATCTCGGTGAGCTTGTCGGTGTAGTCCCCCTCGTCCAGCTTGGGGCAGCCCACCAGCACCACACGGCCCCGGATAAAGTCCCGGTGGAAGGCGCCGTAGGCGTAGGCGGTGCAGTCGGCTGCGATGAGCACATCGGCGCCGCTGAGCCAGGGGGACATGGGGTTGACCAGCTTAATCTGCACCGGCCACTGCCGCAGCTCGCTGGGAATCTCACCGGCGGCAGCGGGGCGCTCCTGACGGTGAATAGCACGGCTCATGCTGCCTGGACAGCCGCAGGGCAGGGGAGCGGCAGCATTCTCCTTGGCCGCCTTGGCGGCCATGACGGCGGCGTGGTCATAGGCGGGGGCCTCCCGCTCCTCAAAGGTGATGGCTCCGGTGGGGCAGGCGGGGAGGCAGTCCCCCAGGCCGTCGCAGTAGTCCTCACGGAGCAGGCGTGCCTTGCCGTCCACCATACCGATGGCCCCCTCGTGGCAGGCCGCCGCACAGGCGCCGCAGCCGTTGCACTTGTCCGCGTCAATCTTGATAATCTTCCGAATCATAGGGAAAACCCTCCTTGTATTTGTAAGGAAAGCATACTATACTGGTATCAAATTTTCTGTTGCAGTTGCAACATGGGAGGAAAAAACATGGGGAAATTTCTGCCGGTGCTTCAGAGGTCGCCCCTCTTCGCCGGGATTTCAGAGCAGGATATGGAGACCATGCTGGACTGCCTGGGGGCGGTGGAGCGGAAATTCAGCAGGGGAGAGGCGGTACTCCGGGCCGGAGAGCCTGCCCGCTGGCTGGGTGTGGCGCTGTCCGGGCGGCTCCAGGTGTGCCGGGAGGACCGGGAGGGACGCAGAACCGTGCTCTCCTCAGTACCTCCGGCGGGTATCTTCGGCGAGGCTCACGCCTGCGCCGGGACAGCTGCTCTGCCGGTGTCGGTGTGGACGGTGGAGGACAGCGGTGTGCTGCTGCTGGACATCGCCCGGGTGGTAGGCGCCTGTCCCTCCTCCTGCGCCTTCCACAGCCGCCTGGTCACCAACCTGCTCTCCGTGCTGGCGGGGAAGAATATTCTCCTGTCTGCCAAGCTGGAGCATGTGTCCCAGCGGACCATCCGGGAAAAGCTGCTCTCCTACCTCAACGCCCAGGCGGCCCTGGCGGGAAGCGACTCCTTTGCCATCCCCTTTGACCGGCAGGCTCTGGCGGACTACCTCTGCGTGGACCGGAGCGCCCTGTCCCGGGAGCTGTCCGCCCTGCGGCGGGAGGGGATTCTGGAGGCGGAGAAAAACCGCTTCCGGCTGCTGCGGTAGGGAGAGAAAAATTTCCCCCGCATGTGAAACCTTTTTCCCCGTCCATCCGTATATCAGGGCGAAACCGGTTTTAGGAAGAGAGGAGTGGCGGCATGGAGGATGAAAAGCTGGTACGCCGCCTGCAAAAGGGGAGCCGCACGGCGCTGGAGCAGGCCATCAACCGATATACCGCCTATGTCAGCACCATTGTCTGGCGCACCCTGGGCGCCGCCGCCACCCGGGAGGACACGGAGGAGGTGGTCTCCGACGTGTTTCTCAGCCTGTGGTCCCACGCCCATGAGCTGGACCCCAAGCAGGGCCTGCGGCCATGGCTGGGGGCGGTAGCCCGCAACCGGGCCACCGACTGCCTTCGCAGAACAAAGCCCACCGTGCCTCTGCCGGAGGACGACGGGCCGTCCCCGGCCGAGGGACCGGAGGAGACCGCCGCCGCCAAAGAGCAGGCGGAGCGGCTCTGGCAGGCGGTGGACGGCCTGGGGGAGCCGGACCGGACCCTCTTCCTCCGCCACTACTACTACGGCGAGAAGCTCAATGAGGCGGTGCGGGGTCTGGGCCTGAGCACCGGCGCGGCCCGCATCCGCCTGTCCCGGGGCAGGAAGAAGCTCCGGGAGATTCTGACGAAAGGAGGGGAAGGACTGTGAGCAGCATGGAGAAGCTCTGGAAGGACATGGAGCTGAACGGCCCATGCCCGGAAATCAACCCCGCTGACATTCGGCGGAGGGTGAACACCGCCCTCAATGCCGACCCCTCGGAGAGGAGCATCTATATGAGACAGAAAATCCGCATTGCCGCCGTCATGGCCGCCGCAATTATCGCCCTCACCGGAACCGCCCTGGCGGTGGGCACCAACTGGGACGCCCTGATGGAGCACCTGGGCATCTTCGCCCCCTATGTCCAGGACGTGGACGGTGTGTCCGTCACCGACCAGGGACTGAAGGTCAGCGTGGTGGCCGCCCTCAGCGACGAGAGCGGCACCAAGACCTACGTGTCGGTCACCGACCTGACCGGCGACCGCCTGAGCGAGAACCTGACCTACAACGGCAAGCTGAGCAGCTGCTGCATCAGCTACGACCCTGAGACCCGCACCGCCCTGCTGGAGATGCCCATGATGACCAACCGGTATTTCAACGAGGACGGCAGTCTGACCCTGACCTTTGCCAGCTTCCAGCCCGGGCTCCGGGAGCTGACGGGCATCCCCTTCCCGGAGGAGGCCCTGAGCACCGCCACCCGCCGCAGCCGCCTGTTCACTGACGAGGAGCTGACCGAGAAGTCGGTGAACTCGGGCGCTGAGGCCAGAGGCCTGCTGCCCGGCCAGAACCCGGTGAAGCTGGAGGGCACCGACCTTATCTGGATTTCCTCCTCCGGCTTTGATGAAAACGGCGTGTTCCACATCCTCTACGAGATGGCGGAGGGGGTAACGTGCGCCGCAAACCCCACCCCCTTTATGAAGCTGGACAACCGGGAGATACTCAGTTACAGAATCAACCAGCTCGTCTGGGAGGACGGACGCTATCTGGACGTCAGCTTCCCCGACAGCGATGTGTTTACCAGGGAGAGCCTGTCCCATCTGGAGCTGGAGGACATGGACATCAGGCTCTATACCGAGGCGAGCATTGAGGGAAACTGGGAGCTGACCTTCTTCCCCAAAAATCTGCCCCAGCGGTCGGCCGCCATGTCCGAGACCCTCAGCGGCATGTCCATGACCAGTGTGGACCTGACCGCCATCAGCCTCCGTCTGGAGCTGACCAGCAAGGGCGGCACTCCCGCCTCCTATCCGGTCAGCGTCTACCTAGCCGACGGCACCCGGATCGATATCGAGGGTTGGGGCCAGATTTCCGACCTGGATGAGCAGATGACCCGGGTTGTTAAGGATGGAAAGGTGTACTACGGGGTTGACGTGACAGAGCCGGGAAAGGAGCGGCACTTTGCCGTGACCTGGTATTTCCCCGCGCCTATTGACCCGGCGCAGGTCACCGGCTTCTCCCTGGGCTACCGGATGTACGCCATCCAGGACGGCGCCGCCGTCCCCACCGGCTGGCTTGCCGAGCTGCCCGGACAGGAAAAGTAACGCATAACAGTAAGACCCTCTGCTCAGAACGTCTGTGCTCTGAGCAGAGGGTCGTTTTCTGCCTTTTGGGGGACTCAGTCCTGACGCTTGACCAGAGCCTCGCCCACGGTATAGATATCGCCGGCGCCCACGGTGAGGATCAGGTCGCCGGGCCGGGCCAGCTCCGCCAGGGCGTCGGTCAGCGCGGGGAGGGTGGCGAAGTACCGGGAGCCGGGAATCCGGGCCGCCAGATCCCGGGAGGAGATGCCAATGGTATTGTCCTCCCGGGCGGCGAAAATCTCCGCCAGCAGGGTGACGTCCGGCTCCTGAAGCACCTGGACGAAGTCGTCAAACAGGGCCTTGGTGCGGGAGTAGGTGTGGGGCTGGAAGGCGCAGACAATCCGCTCATAGCCCAGGCTCCTGGCGGCAGCAAAGAGAGCCTTCAGCTCGCCGGGGTGATGGGCGTAGTCGTCGTAGACCTCAGCGCCGTGGTAGCTGCCCTTGTGCTCAAAGCGGCGTGCAGCACCCCGGAAGGCAGACAGACCCTCTTCCACGGCCTTGGCGGGCATGCCCAGCACAATGGCCGACGCGGCGGCGGCCAGGGCGTTCTTCACGTTGTGTTCCCCGGGCACCCGGAGGGACACGTGGGCGAAGGGCTGGCCCTTCCAGATGACGTCAAAGGTGGGCAGGCCGCGGCTCCAGGTCAGGTTGGCGGCGTGGACATCGCCCTCCTCCAGGCCGAAGGTGACCATGGGACGGGTCTCGCCCTCCAAGGTGTGCATGGTGTTCTCGTCGTCCCGGTTGGCCACGATGACGCCGTCCTCGGGCACTAGGTCGGCAAAGGTGCGGAAGGACTTCTCCACGTCTTCCAGGTCCTTGAAGAAGTCCAGGTGGTCGGCCTCAATGTCCAGAATCACCGCCACGGTGGGGAAGAAGGAGAGGAAGGAGTTGCAGTACTCGCAGCTCTCCAGGATGATGGTGTCGCCCCGGCCCACCCGGTGGCCGGCGCCCAGCAGGGGCAGGGTGCCGCCGATCATCACCGTGGGGTCGGCCTGGGCGGCCATGGCAATGTGGGTGCACATAGAGGTGGTGGTGGTCTTGCCATGGGTGCCCGAGATGCACAGGGCGTTCTTGTAGCCACGCATGATGGCGCCCCAGGCCTGGGCACGCTCAAACACCGGGATGCCCCGGGCGTGAGCGCCGGAGATCTCGGGGTTGTCATCGTGGGCGGCGGCGGTGCGGATGACCAGCTTGGCGCCCTTCAGGTTCTCGGCCCGGTGGCCGATGGCAATGTCGATGCCCAGGGAGCGGAGATGCTCCACTGTGGCGCTCTCATGCATGTCGGAGCCGGTGATGACCATGCCCATGCCGTGGAGCACCTCAGCCAGGGGGGCCATGGACACGCCGCCGATGCCCACCAGGTGAGCGTGGCAGCCGGGGACGAAATAATCGTGAATATTTAAATCAGACACAGGGAGCACTCCCTTTTTGAAAATATGAAATGATACTTGGCCTCTTCCAGAAAAAATATTATAATATGAACGAAGGAAAATGGCAAGGCCAATTCCATATGTCACCATTATAGACGGCAACAGTGAAAAACATACCGGAGAGAAGGTGAGCGGCGTGGAGATAAGAGAAATTCCCAGTGGCGTGGCGGCGCTGTGCGCCCGGCTGCAGTCGGCGGGATGGGAGGCCTACCCGGTGGGGGGCTGCGTCCGGGACCTGCTGCTGGGGCGTACCCCGGGGGATTGGGATGTGACCACCTCCGCCCGGCCGGAGAAGGTCATGGACCTTTTTGAACATACGGTGCCTACCGGAATCAAGCACGGCACCGTGACCGTGCTGACCGGGGACGGCGGGGTGGAGGTTACCACCTTCCGTACGGAGAGCGGCTATGCCGACGGACGGCACCCGGACGCAGTGACCTTCGGCGGCGACCTGACGGGTGACCTGTCCCGCCGGGACTTCACCATCAACGCCATGGCCCTGGGGCCGGACGGAGAGGTGATTGACCCCTTCGGCGGCCAGAAGGACTTGAAAGCCCGGCTTGTTCGCTGCGTGGGGGAGCCGGAGCGCCGCTTCCGGGAGGACGCCCTGCGGATGCTGCGGGCGGCGCGGTTCTCCGCCCAGCTGGGCTTTGCCATTGAGAGCGCCACAGCGGAGGCCCTGAGAAAGAACGCCGGACTGGCCGGACGCCTGTCCGCCGAGCGAGTGCGCACCGAGCTGGAAAAGACCCTGCTTTCCCAGTGGCCGGAGCGGGGGGAGGGGCTGTTTGCCTGGGGGCTGCTGGCCGCCTTTGTGGGAGAGAATGCCCTGCCGGACCTGACCACCCTCCACCGGGTGCCCGCCGGACCGCTGGAGCGGTGGGCGGCCCTGTGTGCCCTGCTGCTGGATGAAGGGAGTATCCGCAGCGCGGAGGAGTTCCTCAAGGCCCTGCGGCTGGACGGACGCACCGTCCGGGCCTGTGCCGCCGGCGCGGAGCTGGTCAAAACCATGCCCCGGGGTACCGTGGGATGGCGCCATGCTCTGGCGGAGCACGGTGAGGACGCCTGCACGGCAGCTGCCGCCATCGGAGCCGCCATGGTGGGCGGCACCTATCTCCAGGAGCTTGCGGAGACTTTAGCGGAGGGGAGCTGCCTGACGGTCCGGGAGCTGGCCCTCTCCGGCGCGGGGCTGGCGGCCATGGGCTACCACGGCGCGGACATCGGCGCGGCCCAGCGCCGTCTGCTGGATCATGTGCTGGACCACCCGGAGGACAACCGGCCGGAGCGGCTGAGAGAATTGCTGAAAGCAGAGTGTTAGGGGGGAGTGCAGTGGAGGAAGAAATGGGTGACGTCCGACTCACTGTGGAGCGATGGCGGGCGATCATGGCGAAGGAGCTAAATCAGGCGTCCAGGTTTGAAATCCACTGCTGGGCGGAAGAGACGGGGGAGATTGCCGCCGCGCTGGCATACGGAACCCGAAAAGAGACATCCTGGCCTTATGGGACAGTGATTACCGGAGAGGTAACGGCGGCGTTTTCCGCTTTTCTGTTGAGCCTGCCCAAGCCTGCTGATACGGAGGTCTGTGACAAAGTAACACCGTTTTTCTCTGTTTTTCTTGACAATGGCTTTAGCTCTGAGCACTATGGGACAGAGCTTAACCGGTGCTGATTCCGGCAGGGAAAGAGAATAAAGGGGACGGTCCCGCTTGGGGGCCGTCCCTTTTTTGCGTGGGACAGGCAAGCAGGGCGGCGCTGCGTCATATGGATAACAGGACGAGGAGGTGGGTGCGGTGGAGAAGCGGCAGAAGCGGGAGGGGTTGTTGGAGCGTACAGCCCAGGTCCTGGACCTGCCCGGGGACGTGGTGGCCGGGCTGCCCCGTGTGGAGCTGACGGGCAGCCGGGAGCTGCGAATGGAGAACCACAAGGGGATTCTCTCCTACGGCACGGAGGAGATTCACGTCTCAGGCGGCAAGCTGATTCTGAAAATCCGGGGCAAGGGGCTGGAGCTGAAGGCCATGAACGCCAGTGAGCTGCTGATTACAGGGGAGATTGAAGGGGTGGACCTGACATAGGGCCGCTGGAGGTGGAGCATGCAGAAGGTGATCAATTTTCTCCGGGGCAGCGTGCGCCTGGAGGCGGAGGGGGCCTTTCCCGAGCGGTTTCTCAACCTGTGCGCCCAGAACGGCGTGGCCTTCTGGGCCGTGGAGTGGCTGGAGACAGGCCGGGTGGCCATTACCGTCCCCCGGCGTGACGCCAGACGGGCCCAGGCCCTGGGGGAGCGGGCCTCCTGTCAGGTCCAGCGGCAGAGGACCGGCGGCGTCCCCTTTTTCCTGGCCCGGTTCCGCAAACGGTACGCCCTGCTGACAGGATTGGTTTTTTCCCTGGCGGCTGTGTGCGTCTTGTCCCAGTTTGTGCTCAATGTGGAGGTGTCGGGCAACGAGGCTGTCACCACGGCGGAGATTCTCACCGAGTTGCGCCGCCTGGGGGTGCGCCCCGGGGTGTATGGACCGGGCATCGACCCGGCGGCCACGGCCCAGAAGCTGCTGCTGCAGCTGGACGATCTGTCCTGGTGCGCCATAAACCTGAAGGGCACCGTGGCCGAGGTGCTGGTGCGGGAGCGCATCGAGCCGCCGGAGGTGGTGGACGAGACCGAACTGGGGGATGTGGTGGCCACGGTACCCGGCATTGTGACCCAGGTGGAGGTGCTGGGCGGCGAGCCCGCTGTGGAGGAAGGGGACACGGTGGTGGAGGGACAGGTGCTCATCACCGGCAATATCCACATGGAGGGGGCGGAGTACAGCGGCATCGACCTGGGGTGGCGTCAGGTGCGTGCCCAGGGCCGGGTATACGCCCGCACCTGGCGCACCCTGGAGGCGGAAATCCCCCTGACGGCCCAGGTTAAGGTCTACACCGGGGAGGAGAAATCCTTCTGGTCCCTGAGCCTGCTGGGGTGGCGGGTCAATTTTTATGGAAACAGTGGAATTTCCTATGAGAGGTATGATAAAATAAACGACGTATGGACCGCCCATCTGCCAGGCGGACAGGAGATGCCCCTGTCCCTGACCAGAGAGACGGTCCGGGCTTACGAGACCGCCACCGCCCAGATGGACGCCGCTGCGGCGGAGAAGCTGCTCCGGGCGCAGCTGGAGGAGGACCTTCTGGCTGCTCTGGGAGAGACGGGAGAGGTGGTCTCCATGGATTTTGCCGCCCAGGAACTGGACGGCATGCTCATCGTCCGGCTCCAGGCCGAGTGCCGGGAGGAGATCGGGCGGTTTGTGCCCTATGAGGGACAGCAGGAAAATGAAACCCAGCCGGCGGAGGAACAAGGCTCTTCCGGCTGAAGCAGCGAGGAGCGTAGAAGCTTGATTGAACAGACGATAAGCATGGAGCGAATGGAGGAGGCCGTCAATATCTTCGGCTCCTTCGACGAGAATATCCGCATCATCGAGCGGGAGCTGGGCGTCACGGTGGTGAGCCGGGACGGAGAGCTGAAGGTGTCCGGTGAGGCGGAAAACGTGATGTACGGCGTCAAGGCCATTGAGGGGCTCATGTCCCTCTCCGCCCGGGGCGAGACCATCAACGAGCAGAACGTGCGCTATATCATCTCCCTGATCCGGTCGGGCAATGAGGACCGGATCGGGGACCTGGCCAGAGACGTGCTGTGCGTCACCGCCAAGGGCAAGCCCATCAAGGCCAAGACCATCGGACAGAAGAAGTACGTGGAGGCCATCAAGAAGAACCTGGTCACCCTGGGCATCGGCCCAGCGGGTACCGGCAAGACCTATCTGGCGGTGGCCGCGGCGGTGGCCGCCTTCCGGGACAAGCAGGTCAACCGCATCATCCTCACCCGCCCGGCGGTGGAGGCCGGCGAGCGGCTGGGCTTCCTGCCCGGCGACCTGCAGAGCAAGGTGGACCCTTATCTGCGGCCCCTGTACGACGCGCTCTTTGAGATGCTGGGGCCTGAGACCTATCAGAAGTATCTGGAGCGGGGCAACATCGAGGTGGCCCCTCTGGCCTACATGCGTGGCCGCACCCTGGACGACAGCTTCATCATTCTGGACGAGGCACAGAACACCTCTCGGGAGCAGATGAAGATGTTCCTGACCCGCATGGGCTTTGGCTCCAAGATTGTCATCACCGGCGACGTGACCCAGATTGACCTGCCCAGCGACAAGGTCTCCGGCCTGAAGGAGGCCATGCGGGTGCTCAATGGTGTGGAGGACATCGCCATCTGCCGTCTGGGCCAGGCCGACGTGGTGCGTCACGTCATTGTCCAGCGGATCATCAAGGCCTACGAGGAGGACGAAAACCGCCGTAACGCAAAGAAGGAGAAGCGGTGAAGGGATTTCCCAAGGAGGGATAAAGTGTGACCCGTTTTGAATGGTTCGGCTATACGGTGGAGGTGGACGAGCCTGCCACCCGGGATTATTACGCCCAGGCGGAGCCCTGGGACTGTGAATGCGGCCACTGCCGCAATTTCGTGGCTCTGGCCCGGGAACGGAAGCTGCCGGAGGCGCTGCTGGCGATTCTGGACAGTGCGTCCATCCCGCCGGAGAAGGCCACCTATGTGTGTGAGCTTTACCACGAGGAGAATTGGCGGGAGAAGGGGCTGCTCTACGAGCTGTCCTGGCGCGTGGCGGGCACCATTCTGGACAGGCCCGCCGGGAAGGATAACGGCCCCGATTGGGGGCCGCTGGTGAAGCTCCCCTGGGGCGACATGATACTGGGCCATGAGACCTTCCCGGTGGCGCCGGAATTTCCACTGCCCCACTTTGACATGGATTTTACCCTGTATCTGCCCTGGGTGCTGGAGGAGCATGTGGACAGCCCGGAGAAAAAGAAGGAGGATGCTCCATGAACCATGAACTGATTATTGAGACCGAGGTGGAGGGCGCCGAGCCTTACGCCGACCTGCTGCGGCAGGTCATTCCCGCCGCCCTGGAGGCGGAGGGAGTGGACGTGCCCTGGGAGGTGGACGTGCTCTTCACCGACGACGAGGGCATCCACCAGATCAACCTGGAGCAGCGGGAGGTGGACCGCCCCACTGATGTGCTGTCCTTCCCCATGTTTGACCTCCAGCCAGGAGAGCACCCCACTGAGGAGGACGCCGACCCGGGCACCGGCCTGGTGCCCCTGGGGGACATGGTCATCTCCCTGGAGCGGGCCCAGGCCCAGGGGGAGGAGTACGGCCACGGCACCCGCCGGGAGGTGGCCTATCTGGCCGTCCACTCGCTGCTCCACCTGCTGGGGTACGACCACATGGACGAGGGTCCCATGAAAGCCCAGATGCGGGAGCGTGAAGAGGCCATCCTGGAGCAGCTGGGGATTACCAGAGAACAGGAGGGGCAATGATGCGGTACGGATACATCATCGGCGGGGGCCTGCTCTCCATCGCCCTTTTCTATCTTATCATGATGGTGCTGGGCGGCCTGGGCGCGGGAGATGGAATCATCGAGCTGCTGGTGGTGCTTCTCGTCATGGCTTTGCCGGGCATCGTCATCGGTGCGGCTGCGGCTGTGCGGGAGATGCGTGAGAAGGAGCTCTCCGAGCTGAAGGAGGAGTTGTCCGCCATTCGCGCCCTGCTGGAGAAGCAGGACAAACAGTGAAGTATACGGCCTGAAAAAGACCGCAAATGAATAAAATTGCTCAAGAAAGTTGAGGATAACCTATGGAAATCAAAAAATCCGGCATGATCGCCATTGTGGGACGGCCCAATGTGGGCAAGTCCACCCTGACAAACGCCCTGGTGGGCGAGAAAATCGCCATCGTCACCAACAAGCCCCAGACCACCCGCAACCGCATCTGCGCCGTGCTCAACCGGGATGAGTGCCAGTTTGTGTTTATGGACACGCCGGGCCTCCACCGGGCCCGGACCCGTCTGGGCGACTACATGGTGAAGGTGGTGCGGGACAGCGTGGCCGACGTGGACGCGGTCATGCTGCTGGTGGAGCCCATCCCCCACGTGGGCGGGCCGGAGGAGGAGCTCATCAAGCGCATCAAGGCCCTGGGGGTGCCCTCCGTGCTGGTCATCAATAAGATTGATACCGTGAAGAAGGACGAACTGCTCTCTGTCATGCAGGCCTACGGCGAGAAGCACAGCTTCGACGCTATCCTGCCCATCTCCGCCAAGAACGGCGAGGGCCTGGAGGAGCTGCTCAAGGTGCTGGGTGAGTTCCTGCCCGAGGGCCCCCAGCTCTTCCCCGAGGACATGGTCACCGACCAGCCCGAGCGGCAGGTATGCGCCGAGATTGTCCGGGAGAAGCTGCTCCTCTGCCTGGACAAGGAGATTCCCCACGGCACCGCCGTGGAGGTCACCCGGTTCATCGAACGGGACGACGGGGTCATTGAGATGGACGCCACCATTTACTGCGAGAAGGACTCTCACAAGGGCATTATCATCGGCAAGGGCGGCGCCATGCTCAAGAAGATCTCCACCCTGGCCCGGCAGGACATCGAGCGCTTTATGGGCACCAAGGTGTTCCTCCAGACCTGGGTGAAGGTAAAAGAAAACTGGCGCGATAATCTGAATCTCATCCAGAACTTTGGCTATCGGGACGAGTAAGTCTGCTCTGAAAGATGTATTTTCGACAGTCTGCCGCAAAATTTACCGTTCATAAACAAGCCGCTCCGGGCCAAGCTATGGGCGAGGGGGCTTGGATATGGACTGTGAGACCATGTGGCGGCTGTTTCTTGCCACCGGACTGCCCGAGGCGTACAGCCTGTACGCCCGCCTGCGGGAAGAGACGGAGCGGGAGGAAGAGAGCAAAACCGCATAGCGCACTGTTTCGGCCGGCCCGGTGAACCACACTGTTCGCCGGGCCGGTTCGGTCCAGCGCGAACTACATACTGCGTGGTGAAGCATATGAATGTGACAACACAGGGCATTGTCCTGCGGGAGGTCAATTACAAGGAATCGGATAAAATCCTCACCGTCCTTACCCGGGACCTGGGGAAGCTGACAGTGAAGGCCAGGGGCTGCCGGCGGAAGAACAGCCCGCTGGCTGCCGCGTCTCAGCTGCTGGTGTATTCGGAACTGACCCTGTTCGAGTACCGGGACTACTGGTCCATGGACCAGGGGGACTCGCTGGAGCAGTTCTGGGGCGTGCGGCAGGACGTGGAGAAGCTGGCCCTTGGCTCCTACTTTGCTGAGGTGATGGAGGCGGTGGCCGAGGAGGGAAGGCCGGACCCGGCCCTTCTGTCCCTCATCCTCAACTCCCTCTACGCACTGGACAAGCTCAGCAAGCCCCTGCCCCTGGTGAAGGCGGCCTATGAGCTCAAGCTGCTGTCCCTGGCGGGGTACGAGCCCATGCTGGATGCCTGCGCAGTGTGCGGCGTGCCCGAGCCGGAGGAGCCCCGGCTCCACCTGAGGGAGGGTGTGCTTCACTGCGCCCGCTGCCGGGGCGGCGTAGGGGACGGGGTGTCCATGCCCCTGGACGGTCCGTCTCTGGCCGCTATGCGCCATGTGGTGATGGGCGATCCCAAGCGGTTGTTCTCCTTTCGACTGGATGCGCCCGCCCAGAAAAAGATGAGCGATGTGTGCGAGGCCTTTCTGCTCACCCAGCTGGAGCGGGGCTTCGGCACACTGGACTTTTACAAGCGTATCACTGCCTTCCAGCCGTGATATGCACGGTCCGCCGGCCCTGGAGATATCACAGTTCCGCATCCGGCGGATTTTTCCTTGCATTTTTCCTGAGGCAGGGCTATAATGGCCTCTATCAGGCAGAGTAGGAGCGCGTGTGCAGTACCTCGCAAGAGGTCCAGTGCCGGCGGGACGGGGAGTTGTCCGCCGGACGAAAAGCCACAGGCTTGCAGTACGCCCTCCGCATCCCGCTGCCGCATATCAGGCGCGCCGTGGGAGAGCACGGCCCTCCTCTGTGCGGCATTCCCGCCCTGTGCGGGCTGCCGAATACAGAAGGAGGATTTTTTATGCTCATTTACCAGAACCGGACCATGTTCAAAACGCCTTTCTCCGCCGGCTATTGGCGCTGTGCCGTGGAGGAGTTCCGCAGTCTGCGCAGCATGGTGTTCGCGGCATTGATGATTGCCGCCTGCATTATTCTCTCCAAGTTCTCCATCCCCATCTACGCGGGCCTGAAAATCAGCTTCGGCTTTCTGGCCCGGTCCCTGTGCGCTCTGGTGTGCGGTCCGGTGACTGCCCTGGTGTTCGGCGCGGCGGAGGATACCCTGTCGTTCTTTCTCTCCTCCAGCGGCGACCCCTATTTCCCGGGTTATATGCTCACCACCATGCTGGGCACCCTGATTTATGCCCTGTTCTTCTACCGGGCCCGGGTGACGGTGCTGCGGATTTTCCTGGCCAAGCTGTGCACCAACATTCTCAATGTGTTCCTGGGCAGTCTGTGGAGCGCAATTCTGTACAGCAAGGGCTACCTCTATTATATGACCAACAGCATGATTAAGAATACTCTGATGCTCCCTGTTCAGACGCTCATGCTGGTGGTGCTCTTCGGGGCTCTGGTGCCGGTACTTTACCGGATGGGAGCCCTGCCCAACCAGGCCGAGCGGCGCCTGGCGCTGATTTGAATGAAAAAGAGGAGGATGCGCCAGCATCCTCCTCTTTTTCATCGAAATACAGTCTCCGCGCCTGCTTTGCTGCATCCCTCCGGCGCATAGTGCCAGCAGTCCAGCCGTCCGCTGGGGGGCAGAAAGTAAGCCGGAGGCTGGGGCCTCTCCGGCGGCAGCTTCTCAATGACCAGCAGCTTGATTTTCATCCGCTCGGGGAAGATGGCCTTGATGTATACAGATACCCGGTCCCCCTCGTGCAGGTCTCCTCTGGGTTCTGCCAGACCGGACAGATTGGGGGAGAGCTCCACAAAGACGCCATATTCTTTGATGCCGCGCACCCAGCCGGGGACCGTCATGCCGGCGGCGAACCGGGCGGCGTTTTCCTGCCAGGTGCCCAGCAGCTCCCGGTGGGAGAGGACGACCCGTCCCAGCTCCGGGCAGGTCTCCAGCACCACGGCGAAAATTTCCTGTCCAACGGTAAAACGCCGGTCCGGGTGGGGAATCCGGGAGACAGAGATACGCTCGATGCTGATCATGGACGGCACACCGCAGCCGACGTCCACAAAAGCGCCAAAGGGCTCCAGATGGGTTACGGTGGCAGGGAGAACCATGCCGGGCTCCACAGTATCCATCAGCCGTTCCAATGCCATAGCCTGGGCGGCCCGCCGGGAGAGCCGAGGCCGGATCAGCCCGGCTTCCTGTTCGACTGCCTCAACTGTAAAGGAAATAGGTTTTCCAACACGGGAGAGAATTGCAATTTCCCGTGTGGTTCCCTCCGCAATACCCAGCGCCGCTTCCTTCCGGGGAATATAGCCTGTAAAGGGGCCTAGTACGACAGATAGATTGTGCTCTGCGTCGCAGAGAATAGCCTTTCCCTCCAGCACCCGCCGTTCCTTCATGGCCTGGATGAGCCCTGTTTTTGTGGCGCAGAGGGCCCGATTTTCCTCGGTGTGCAGCAGCCGCCCTTCAGGCGGTAACAGAGTCGTCAATTTCACCAAATCCTTTCGGCCGCAGCGGAGATTTTTTCCGATAGGTCACTATATGCGGTTTGGCTCTGCGAATTGACAGAGAAAGGGAAAGAAACTTATAATATAGAAAACATAGCCAATTCTATTTCAGATGACCTGGGCTGGACAGGAGGAATTTCCATGGATGTGCGGGTAGGCGATGTACTGGAGCTGAAGAAGGAGCATCCCTGCGGCAGCAAGCGCTGGCAGGTGCTGCGGGTGGGAATGGACTTTAAGCTGCGCTGCGAGGGCTGCGGCCATGAGCTGATGCTGCCGCGCAGTAAGGTGGAGAAAAGCATCAAAAAAATTCTTCGTACCGGGGAGGAAAATGCATGAAGGAACTGTGGAGCGAACGGATTCGGGAGCTGGTGCCCTATACGCCGGGGGAGCAGCCCAGGGAGCGGAAGTTCATCAAACTGAATACCAATGAAAATCCCTATCCCCCCTCCGCACTGGTGACAGAGGCCATCCGGCAGGAGGCGGGCAGCGCTCTGCGGCTCTACCCAGACCCGGAGTGCACCGAGCTGCGGGAGATCATTGCCTCTTACCACGGTCTGACTCCGGAGCAGATTTTTGTGGGCAATGGTTCGGACGAAGTGCTGGCCATGTGCTTCTATGCGTTTTTCACGCCGGGAAAGACTGTGGTTTTCCCGGATGTTACATACAGCTTTTATCCCGTCTATGCCAAGCTCTTCGGCCTGGATTACCGGGAGATTCCCCTGGATGAAAATTTCGGCGTGCCGGTGAAGGAATTCCTGGGCAATAACGGCGGCGTGGTCATCGCCAACCCCAACGCGCCCACGGGCCGGGATTTGCCTCTCCACGCCATCCGGGAGATTGCCGACGCAAACCCGGAGGCAGTGGTGATGGTGGACGAAGCCTATGTGGACTTCGGCGCCCACTCGGCGGTGGCGCTGCTGTCCGTCTGTCCCAACCTGGTGGTGGTGCGCACCCTGTCCAAATCCCGGTCTCTGGCGGGCCTGCGGGTGGGCTATGCCATGGGCAGCGCCGACCTGATTACCGCCATCAACTGCGTGAAGAACTCCTTTAACTCCTATACTGTGGACCGGCTGGCCCAGGCAGGGGCGGCGGCTGCCATCCGGGATGACGCCTATTTCCGCTGTGTGGTGGCCAAGGTGAACAATACCCGGGAGGTCACGGCCTGCCGCCTGAAGCAGATGGGATTTAAAGTTTATGATTCAACGGCCAACTTCCTCTTCATCTCCCACGAGAATGCTCCCGCCAAGGCACTGCTGGACGGCCTGCGGGATCGGGGTATCCTGGTGCGCTGGTGGGATAAGCCCCGCATTTCCAACTGCCTGCGGGTGTCCATCGGCACAGATAAGGATATGGACACCTTTTGCCGGGTCATGGAGGAGCTGATCAAGCAGTTCCCTGGGGACTGACAGAGAGAAAAAATTCCCCCTCCGGCTTTCCAAATGCGTAAAAGGGCGATATAATAAAAAAAGAACCCCATATTGCCAACGATTTATTACAGAAACGGAGGGACCCCTTGTGACGGAAAATGTGGTAAAGGTACTGAAAGCGAACGTGTGGAGTGTGGCTACCTGCTCCGATGTTCCCAACGTAGTTCCGGTGGGCTTCAAGGATGTCACTGAGGATGGGCTGCTGGTGGTAGGCGATGTGATGATGGACACCACCATGAAGAATGTGCAGGCCAACGGAAAGATCGCCATCTCCGCCTTTGATCCCAAAACCTCGGAAGGCTATCAGGTCAAAGGGACCGCCGTGTACCAGACTGAAGGACCGGTGGTGGACGCGCTTCGGGAGAAGGCTATGGCGGTGTTCCAGGGCGCCATGACGGTTAAAGGCGCACTGGTCATCACGCCGGATAAGGTAATCGTCACCTCTCCTGGACCGGACAACAAGAAGGTACTGTAAGGTATATCCTGTACAAACAATAGCAGCGAAAGGGAGCGGCCCGGGCATTGCCCGGGCCGCTCCCTTTCGCTGCTGTCCATATGAGAGGTCAGTCGTCGGCCAAAATAATCGTTCCATTCTCCACACGCTCCACGCGGGCAAGGGCCTCCACGCGAAAGCCCATGCGGCGCAGCACCTTGCCGCCGTCCTGCATGGCCTTCTCAATGGCCACGGCCACGCCGACAACTTCTGCCCTGGCTTTGGATACAATCTCCGCCAGGCCCAGGACGGACTGCCCGTTGGCCAGAATATCATCCACCAACAGCACCCGGTCGTCCTCCTCCAGATAGCGCTTGGAGACCCGCAGGGTATAGGATTTTTCCAGGGAAAAGGAGTGGGTCTCGGCAGAATAGACGTCCGGATCAATGTACCCGGTCTGAAACTTCTTGGCATAAATAACCGGGACATCCAGCGCCCGGCCCACAAAGCAGGCCACTGCAATGCCGGAACTCTCGGCAGTGAGCACTTTGGTCACTTTCTCCCCGCGGAAGCGTTTGGCAAGCGCCGTGCCCACATGCTCTATCAGGTCCATATCCATGCAGTGGTTGAGAAACATATCCACCCGGATGATATTGCCGTCTCCAACCTCAGCGTCATGGAGAAGCCGGCGTTTCAGATCGTCCATTTTCTTTCCTTTCTGTGCTGTCCGGCCAGAGCCGGGCAGGGAATTGAGTCAGCAATTCGGTTTAGAATATTTGCAAGCGCCTGTGATTATCTTCATTATAGAGCATATAAAGCACAGACGCAACAGGAAGTGGCGGGCTTGAATTGATATTATAGACGAAAGAGGAAAAAACTGCAAGCGCGAGTGGACGGACAGAGCCTCCGAGAGATTTCGCGGAAGCGAAATTTTTGAAATATCAGCCTTCACTCCCTGCAAGAGCAGCATGCTCGTGCGCGCTGTGCCCGGCGAGGGAAAGCGGCCGTCATATCTGCTGACAGCCGGGGAGATGCGGAGAAAAAGCAGGGCAAGAGGTGAGAAAGGTTAAGAGAAAGGTTATACAAGGAGAAATGCAAGTTGAATTCCAACTTATCGCAATTTTGCATATTGACAAAGCGGTTGTTTCACTGTAAAGTAATTGATATACGCGTCGCGTGCCCGGTGGGCCGGGCGGGAGAAAGTGAGGAGCGCTTAATGAACGTTTTGTTTGAGAAATTCACACTTCCGCAGGAGCTGCAGAACATCATTTATAACAGCCCCAGCGTTATCATTCCGGAGAGCAAGGAAGTGCTGTTTGAGCTGATTTTCGGCAACGAGTACACCGATAAGATCGAGGTACTCTACGATGTCAACGGCAAAAATGTGAAGGAAGCGGAGGTTGTGCGCTGCAAAAACGGCGCTTCTGTCAACTTCACGGAGGACTATATGCGCCGCCGCGACCCGGACTGCATGCGCATCGCGGACGACGGCCCCACCGACAAGCCCCGCTTTGCCGACGTCTATGGCTACGATTTCTCTGAGCTGCGGGAGGAGACCTTCCGCTGGCTCACCCGGCAGGAACTGATTTTGGTGCCCTTTAAGGCCGGCGGCTATCAGTACGGCTACGACTCCGTGCTGCTCTGCCCCCGGAACGCGGCCTTCTTCGCCTTTACCCTGGCCCAGTTGCAGGCCTTTGTGGACATAAAGAACGTGGAGCACTTCAAGCCCCGCTCTGTGGTGTATGTGGCGCCGCCCTTCCGCCATACCCATTTTAAGGGGAAGCAGGTGGTGGTTCACAGCCGCCACGAGGACCTGCACGAGATTTTTTCCTACAACCTCTATCCCGGTCCCTCCGCCAAGAAGGGCATTTACAGCGTCCTGCTGGACATCGGCGAGCGGGAGGGCTGGGTCACTGCCCATGCCAGCACCGCCCGTATCATCACCCCCTATGAGAATGAGATGGTCATGATGCATGAGGGCGCTTCCGGCGGCGGCAAGAGCGAGCTGCTCCAGGATGTGCAGCGGGGCTCCGATGGCCGCGTGCTGCTGGGCGTAAGCACCATCACCGGTGACGAGCGGTATATCAGCATGAGCGACACCTGTACCATTGAGCCCGTCACCGACGACATGGCCATCTGCCATCCCTCGTTCCAGAAGAGCAATGGAAAGCTGGCTGTGGCCGACGGCGAGGACGGCTGGTTTGTCCGGGTGGACGGCATTACCAAGTACGGCAGCGACCCCCTCTATGAGGAGATCTCCATCCACAGCAAGGAGCCCCTGGTATTCTTCAACATCGACGGCGTTCCCCGCGCCACCTGCCTGCTGTGGGAGCACACTCTGGACTCTGACGGCAAGCCCTGCCCCAACCCTCGGGTGATTATCCCCCGTCGCATGATCCCCAACATTGTCTGGTCCCCCGTGGAGGTGGACGTGCGCTCCTTCGGCGTGCGTATGCCCCCCTGTACCGCCAAAAAGCCTACCTATGGTATTATGGGCCTGATGCACATTATTCCGCCCGCCCTGGCCTGGCTGTGGCGCCTGGTGGCCCCTCGGGGCTTCAATAACCCCAGCATTGCCTCCAGCGGATCCGGCCTGGCCAGCGAAGGCGTGGGCTCCTACTGGCCCTTTGCCACCGGCCTGCGGGTGCGGCAGGCCAACCTGCTGCTGGAGCAGATTCTGGCCTGCAGCGCCACCCGCTATGTCCTTATCCCCAACCAGCACATCGGCGTGTATAAGGTGGGCTTTGCCGCCGAGTGGATCGCCCGCGAGTATCTGGCCCGCCGCGGCGGCGTGAACATGAAGATGGACCGTCTGCTGCCTGCCCGCTGTGCTCTGTTGGGCTACGACCTGAAGGAGATGAAGGTGGACGGCCAGCGCATCTCCAGCAAATTCCTCCGGCCTGAGACGCAGGAGCTGCTGGGCGAGGAGGCCTACGACAAGGGTGCCGAGATCCTCTACAAGTTCTTCGAGAAGGAACTGGCCGTGTACGACGTGGAGGAGCTGCACCCGGTGGGCAAGGAGATTCTGGAGTGCTTCAAGAAGCGCGGCTCTATTCAGGACTATTGCAATATTATTCCTCTGGGCCTGGAGTAAGCCGGACAGCACAAAAAATCCGGCGGACGGGCGGCGCCTGCTGCCCTCTTCCCGGTAAAAGAAAAGATAGGAAAAAGGGAGCTGGAAAGGCTCCCTTTTTTCCTGCCTTTTCCCAATGTGAGGCGGCTTCTGACGATGGGGCGGAACTGCCAGTTGCTTTGAAGTCCGCGGGAGCGAATGACGCGGCAAGCGGTCAGCACTGCTTGCTTTTTTCCAAGCAAAGTGATATAGTTTCACTAAAATGCGTTATTCGGGAAAGTGCGGGAGAGCCACAGGGAGGGAGAGCACATGCCGGATTCCAGTCTTACCAAGCGGGCGCTGGCCCAGACCATGAAGGAACTGATGGCCAGAGAGCCCTTCGCTAAAATCAGTGTGGGAGAGATTTGCGAGGCCTGCGGAATGAGCCGCAAGAGCTTTTACTATCATTTCCGGGACAAATATGATCTGGTCAACTGGATCTTTGACACAGAGTTCATTGAAGTCATCCAGAAGTGCGGCGTTTCCGGCGGCACAGATATCCTGAACAGCATGTGCCGGTACTTCTATGAGGAGCAGAGATTCTATCGTTCCGCCCTGGAGATTGAGGGACAGAACTCCTTCCGCGAACACTTCACTGAGGTCATTACCCCGTTGATACACTCCATCGCTGGAGAGCTGTTCTCCAATCAGGAGGATGAGGAGTTCTTTACAGTCTTTTTCAGCGACGCGGTGCTGGCCTCCATTGTCCGATGGCTTACCAAGGGGACGCCCATGCCGGCAGAGGCCTATGTGGCCCGGCTGAAAAACCTGGCGGAGGGCCTCAGCCGGCTGAATCTGCAGCAAGGCGGGACGCCGGAGAATCATTGAAGACAACAGCACGGCCTGCGCCTCACGGGCGCAGGCCGTGCTGTTGTCTTATGTCCGCCGGAAACAGGTGCAGAGGAGACGGCTCAGGGATAAATCGGGCAGGGCGGCAGGCAACGGCTGCTTTTTGCCGCCTGCATATGTGACTGCCTGTCCGTCAGGCAACAGCTCCAGATAGCAGGGGTGGTCAGAGATGACCTCGTCTACCATGAGCACGTCCTGATAGTAATCCATTAAGAGAAGGGGATACTGCTGGGTGCTTCGGGCTCGTTCCACGTAGCCGCAGAACTGGGCGGCCAGTTTGGCAGGACAGGTCTCCTCCGGGAGGAAAAAGACCATGGAGCCGCTGTGGCCCAGCAGGGACTGGACCCACTGGCCGGAGAGAACCCGTGCAGCATGGCCTGCGCTGTTACAGCGGATGAAGTACCCGAAAAAGCGGCGGGCATCCCGGAGCAGCATGGCAGCGTTCTGCCAATCCGGGGCATCGGCGTCCAGTAATACCAATAGGTTGGGGCAGGCGGAGAGAGTATCAATCCAGGGCTCTACCAATGAGGGGGAGAGAAAAACAAGAAATGCGCACTCCGGCGCCCGGCGTGCCAGCTCCAGCGCCAGACGCAAAGACTTCTGGCAGGCGCCGCAGTGGAGAAAGTAGGCGTAAATGCCCAAAACGCGCCCTTCGTCCAGCAGGCGAAGGTAGTCCTCCCGGGAGGAGGAGAGCTCTTCCAGCCGGAAGGTGAGGGACCAGGGAATATCGAACCCCTCCCTGGCCTCTGCGGCTCGAATCTGCCGGGCCCCGACGGTCCAGCTCTGCCAGCCCATGTTGATGCAAAAGGTCCTCAGGCAGGTGCGGTCAGTGTTTCGAACCGTATCCTGCACCAGATCGTAATAGGGGCTTCCGCCGTTTTCCAGCATGCGCTGGATCGTGCCGATATAGTGCTTTTGAAAGGGACCCTTGGCGAACGTCTGACCCATGTCAACCAGCTTGCGCAGGCTGCGCTGCGGGTCCTCCGCGATGTCCCGAATCGCGCGGTCAACAATAGTCTCCAGAATCGTTCTGGTAATTGCTTCGCGCTTCAACATAGAGTGCCTCCCTTCGGGTGCGGCCTGAGCGGGGTCACACGTCTGTCTATCTGCTTCTATCATAATGCTCTGTACCCTGAGAGAGAAGTAACAAAAGTGGACGAGTGTCCAAATCCGATACAATCCAGGTCAGATGGGGGGCGGATATCCGGGACATAGATGGGACAGCGGTTCTGCTCCTTCCACTGGCGGGCTGGGCTGGAGAATGGTATAATCATTTCTGCAAGAGGAGACGAGAGGAGAGAGGGACATATGCTGAATTTGCTGCTGGGCCGCGCGGGGAGCGGAAAGACTACAGCCGTGCTCCGGCGCATCGGAGAGAGCGGAGGCGCACGGCCCCAGGTGCTGGTGGTGCCGGAGCAGCACTCCCACGACATGGAGCGCCGCCTGTGCGCCATCGGAGGGAACCAGGTGTCCCGGTACGCTGAGGTGCTCTCCTTCACCCGGATGGCGGGCCGGGTGTTCACTGTCACCGGCGGACTGGCCGCCCCCACCCTGGACGCGGGCGGACGGCTGCTGCTGATGTACGCCGCCCTCCAGGCTGTGGCAGGGGAGCTGAAGGTGTACGGCCGTCCCTCCCGGAAGCCGGAGTTCCTCTCCGGCCTCATCGCCACGGTGGACGAGCTGAAGAGCTGCTGCGTTACGCCCAAGCACCTGTGGACGGCGGGAGAGGAGGCCGACGGCCCCGAGGGGGACAAGCTGCTGGACCTGTCCCTCATCTACGGCGCCTATGAGGCCCTCACCGCCCGCCGTGCCGCCGACCCCCGGGACCGGGTGACCCGTCTGGCCGAGGGCCTGGAGAAGAGCGGCTGGGCCAGGGGGATGGACGTGTACCTGGATGGGTTCACCGACTTCACCCCCCAGGAAAATCTGGTCATCAGGGCCCTGCTCAAGCAGGCAAATTCGGTGACCGTGGCCCTGACCTGCGACAGCCTGGACGACGATGGGGACAGCGCGGGCATTTTCTCCCCCGCCCGCCGCACAGCCCGCAGCCTGCTGCGGCTGGCCAGAGAGAACGGCGTCCCTGCCCGGACGGAGATACAGGAGAGCCGGGCCAAGGAGGGTCCGGAGGAGCTGGCCTTCCTGGAGGCACACCTCTTTGACGCACCCGAGACACCCTGGGCGGGCAAGCCGGTCCATATCTCCCTCTTCAAGGCGGGCAGCCCCTACGCCGAGGTGGAGTACACCGCCGGGGAGATCCTCCGGCTGGTGCGGGAGGAGGGCTACCGGTTCCGGGATATCGCCGTCACCGCCCGCAGCATGGAGGGGTACGGCGAGCTCATCGAGACCATCTTTGCCCGGTACGGCGTGCCTGTATTCCTGGCCAAAATGAGCGACATCCTCCAAAAGCCCATCCTGGCCCTCATCACCTCCGCTCTGGCTGCGGTGGCGGGAGATTATCAGTACGACGACCTGTTCCGCTACCTCAAGACCGGCCTGACCGGTATCTCGGAGGAGGACCGGGACCTGCTGGAGAACTACGCTCTCAAGTGGGACCTGCGGGGGAGCCGCTGGACCCAGAAGGGGGACTGGACCATGCACCCCAAGGGGTACGGCCTGCCCGTCAGGCCGGAGGACGAGGTCCTGCTGGCACGGCTCAACGCCGTCCGGCGGCAGGTCATCGCGCCCCTGGAGGAGCTGCGGAAGAACCCGGACCACACCGGCCTGGGCCACACCAAGGCCCTGTACGCCTTCCTGGAGCGCATCGGCCTGCCCGAGCGGCTGGAGGAGCGGACCGCCGCCCTTCAGGAGCGGGGAGAGCCCGCTCTGGCCCAGGAGTACAGCCAGCTGTGGGACATCCTGTGCAACGCCCTGGAGCAATGCGCCCAGATTGTGGGGGACACCCCCATGGAGGGCGACGAGTTTGCCCGGCTCTTCTCCCTGGTGCTCTCCCAGTACGACGTGGGCGCCATCCCCGTGTCCCTGGACCGGGTCACCGCCGGCGAGATGCCCCGTCTGGCCCACAAGCACTGCAGGGCGGTGTTCCTCCTGGGGGCGGACGACGGGGCCATCCCCCAGGCCGCCCCGTCCCCCGGACTGCTCAACGACGACGACCGCTCCCTGCTGGCCTCCTACGGCCTGGAGCTGGCCCCCACCCTCACCGAAAAGCTGAACCGTGAGCTGACCATCGTCTACGAGACCTGCACCCTGGCGGGGGAGCGGCTGTCGGTGAGCTGGGCGGCCATGGGCAGCGGCGGGGAGGAGCAGCGGCCCGCCTTCCTGATTCCCCGGCTGCGGGGGCTGTTTCCGGCCCTGCGCCCGGTCACAGAGGCGGAACTGGACGGAGCCTTCCGGCTGTCCGCCCCACGGCCCGCGCTGGAGCTGGCGGGACAGTACCCGGAGGCGGCGCAGGCTCTGCGGGCCATGCCGGAGTACGCCCCCCTGGTGGAGCGGATGGAGCAGGCCGCCGGGCTCACCCGGGGCAAATTGTCCCGTGTCGCCGTGGACGCCCTCTACGGCATCCGGGTGCCCATGTCGGCCTCCCGGATGGACAAGTACAAGTCCTGTCACTTCTCCTACTTCATGCAGTACGGCCTGAAGGCGGAGCCCCGGAAGAAGGCGGGCTTCCAGGCGCCTGAGTACGGCACCTTTGTCCACTACGTGCTGGAGCACGTGTTCCAGAGCGAGGAGTGGCGGGATGAGAATGGGGGCGTGGACGGCGACAAGCTGGACGCCCTCACCGACGAGATTGTGGAGCGCTATATCAGAGAGGAGCTGGGCGGCCTGGCCGAGGAGACACCCCGGTTCCGCTACCTGTTTCAGCGGCTGCTCAAGCCGGTGCGGGCGGTGGTGCGCAACGTGGCCGAGGAGCTGTCCGCCTCCGACTTCAAGCCCATCGCCTTTGAGCTGGGCTTCGGCTCGGGGAAGGATCTGCCCCCGGTGGAGCTGGAGGTAGACGGCGTCACCATCAGCATCTCCGGTTTTGTGGACCGGGTGGACGGCTGGGTGAAGGACGGCCGCCTGAACCTGCGGGTGGTGGACTACAAGACCGGCCGCAAATCCTTTGACCTGACCGACGTGTGGAACGGCATGGGCCTTCAGATGCTGCTCTACCTCTTCACCCTCCAGAAGGAGGGCAAGGACCTGTTCGGCGGACATGAGATAGACCCGGCGGGGGTACTCTACCTGCCTGCCCGGGACGCGGTCATCGCCGGCAGCCGCACCATGACCGAGGCGGCACGCCGTCAGGCGGTGGACAAGGAGCTGCGCCGCCGGGGCCTGGTGCTGGACGACCCGGAGGTGCTGGAGGCCATGGAGCATCCAGGCCCGGAGGGCATCCGCTTTCTGCCGGTGAAGGTGTCCTCCCGCACGGGGGCCATCACCGGGGACGCCCTGGTGTCCGCCGAGCGGCTGGGCCGTCTGGAGCGGCACATCCAGCGGGTGCTCCGGGATATCGGCGGGGAGATTGCCGCCGGAAACATTGCCGCCGACCCCTTCTGGAAGGGGCCGGAGAAAAACGCCTGCCAATACTGCGACTACGCCGTGGCCTGCCACTTTGAGGAGGGCAGGGGCTCCGACCGCCGCCGCTGGCTTCCCACGGTGAGTGCCGGGGAGTTCTGGGCCAGAGTGGAGGAACAGGAGGACGGCGGGCAGACGGACAACACGTAAGAGGGGGAAATTGTTATGGCCTTTCAGCTGACAGAGCAGCAGGCCGCCGTGGTGAACAACCGGGGCGGAGCCCTGCTGGTGTCCGCCGCCGCCGGCTCGGGCAAGACAAGAGTGCTGGTGGAGCGGCTGCTGGGCCGGGTGGAGCACGAGGGCCTGGATATTGACCGCTTCCTGGTCATCACCTACACCAAGGCCGCCGCCGCCGAGCTGCGCTCCCGCATTGTGGAGGAGCTGTCTCAGCGGCTGGCCCGGAACCCCACCGACCGCCACCTCCGCCGCCAGCAGACCCTGGTCTACAAGGCTCAGATCTCCACGGTTCACGCATTCTGCGCCCAGCTCCTCCGGGAGTGCGGCCACATGCTGGACGTAAACCCGGATTTCCGCCTGTGCGACGAGGGAGAGGCAGGGGTACTCATGCTGCGCGCCCTGGACGAGGTGATGGACAGGCGGTATGAGGACATCACCCCGGACAGCGACTTTGCAAAACTGGTGGACACCATGTCCGCCGGGCGGGACGACAGCCGCCTGATGCAGATCGTGCTGGACATCCGGGGCCGGGTCCAGAGCCACCCGGACCCGGCGGCCTGGCTGGACCAGCAGGGGGCGGCCTTCTCTCTGGAGGGCGTGACCGACGCGGGAGAGACCCCCTGGGGCAAGCTGCTGCTGGAGGACGCCGCCGCCCAGGCGCGGTACTGGCTCAGCCGCATGGCTGCCGCGCTGGAGGACTGCGCCTGCGATCCCAATCTGGACGCCAACTACGCCCCCACCATCTCGGCCACCATCGCCGGGCTCCAGGCCTTCCTAGACGGAGCGGCCCAGGGCTGGGATGCTGCTGCCGCCGCACTGTCCATCTCCTTCCCACCGGCGGGGCGGAAGAAGATGACCGAGTGCCCCGAGGCGGCGGAGCGGGTCAAGTCGGTGCGGAACCGGTGCAAGAAGCGGCTGGAAAAGCTGGCCGAGGGCTTCTCCGACGACAGCGCCGGGCTGCTCTCCGACATGGCGGCGGTGTACCCCGCCGTCCGGGGGCTGTTTGCCCTGGTGAAGGACTTTGAGGCGGCCTATGCCGCCGAGAAGGAGCGCCGGGGCGTGCTGGACTTCTCCGACCTGGAGCACATGGCGGTGCGCCTGCTGGTGGGGGAGGACGGCAGCCCCACACCTCTGGCAAAGCAGTGGTCGGCCCGGTACGACGAGATTATGGTGGACGAGTACCAGGATACCAACGCCGTCCAGAACGCCATCTTCTCCGCCATCTCCCGGGACGGCAGAAATCTGTTCATGGTGGGGGACGTGAAGCAGTCCATCTACCGCTTCCGTCTGGCCGACCCCACCATCTTCCTGGAGAAGTACCGCACCTTTGCCCCCTATGAGACAGCGAAAGAGGGGGAGCCCCGGCGGATTATCCTGTCCAAGAACTTCCGCTCCCGGGCTCAGGTGCTGGAGGGGGCCAACTTCATTTTCCGGGGTATCATGTCCCGCTCCTTCGGCGAGATGGACTATACCGCCGACGAGGCCCTCTACCCGGGCGCGTCCTACCCGGAGGGAGCGGACTACGCCGTGGAGCTGGACGCTCTGGACCTGTCTACCGCTGGGGATGACGACGGGGAGGAGAAGAGCGAAAAGACGCCCCGTGACCTGTTGGAGGCCCGGTTCCTGGCCAAGCGCATCAGGGAACTGAAGGACGGCGGCTTCCCCGTGTCCGACGGCGAGGGGGGAACCCGTCCCGCCGGGTACGGCGACATGGTCATCCTGGTCCGCTCTCCCAACTCGGTGCTCCACCACTACGCCCGCGCCCTGGGCGAGCGGGACATTCCCTGGGAGGCTGACGCAGGCGGCGACTACTTTGAGACCACCGAGGTGTCGGTGGCCCTGTCCCTGCTCCAGATTGTGGACAACCCCCGGCAGGACGTGCCCTTGATTTCGGTGCTCCGATCCCCGGTGTACGGCTTCACGGCGGACCGGCTGGCGGTACTGCGTGCCGCCTCGCCGGACACGGACTTCTATGCCGCCTTGGTGAAGGGGGCGGAGGAGGGCGGAGCGGACTGCGCCGCCTTCCTGGCCGAGCTGGAGGACCTGCGCTTCCGGTCCGGAGACCGGAACAGCCACCAGCTTTTGTGGCAGATTTACGACCGCACCAACCTGCTGGGTATCTTCGGCGCCATGGACGAGGGGGAGAAGCGGCAGGGAAACCTGCTGGCCCTGTGCGAGCTGGCCCGGCAGTTTGAGTCCGCCGGCCACAAGGGCCTCTTCGGCTTCCTCACCTACCTGACCCGCCTGCGGGACACCGGCGGCAAGCTGGCCGCGCCTCAGGCGGCCCGGGAGGGGGGCGGCGTGCGCATCCTGTCCATCCACAAGTCCAAGGGCCTGGAGTTTCCCATTGTCCTGCTCTCCGGGCTGACCCGGCGGCTCAACCGGGACGACATGCAGCGGCCCATCCTCTTCCACCCTCAGCTGGGCGTGGGCCCCAAGCGGCTGGACACCGAGCGGATGATTGAATATCCCACCCTGGCCCGGAGGGCGGTGGCCCGCCAGCTGGAGTATGAGATGATGGCCGAGGAGCTGCGTCTGCTCTACGTGGCCATGACCCGGGCCAAGGAGAAGCTGATTCTCTCCTGCGCCCTCACCCGCGGCGCGGCTGACCTGAGAAAGCTGGCCGAGGACGCCGAGTACCCCGCCGACCCGCAGGTGCTCTCCGGCTGCCAGTCGGTGGGCCAGTGGGTGCTGCTGCCGGTACTCACCCGGCCGGACGCGGTGGCCATCCGGCGGGCGGCGGACTACCCGCTGCCCATTGCGGCGGCAGAACTGGGGCCGGACTGGGACATCCGCTGGGTGGACGGCAGCGGCCTGCTCCAGCCGCCTGAGCGAAAGGCCGCTGTCCTGCCTGAGCGTGTTGAGGAGAAGCCGGTGAGGGATTTGACCGGCGTACTCACCTGGCAGTACCCCTACGCCGGAGACGTGGAGATTCCCTCCAAGCTGACGGCTACCCAGCTCAAGGGCCGGGAGCTGGACCGGGAGGCCGCCCAGGAATCCGGTGCGGAGTTCCCCCTGCCCCAGGGGGAGCCGGAGGAGCCGGCCGCCGTCCCAACAGGTAAGCGGAGTACCCTGCGCAGACCCAGATTTGCCGAGGAGGAGTTCGGCCTTACCCCGGCCCAGAAGGGCACCGCCCTCCACCTGGTCATGCAGTACATCGACTTCGAGCGGGCGGGCACGGAGGAGCAGGTGAAGGAGGAGATTGCCCGCCTGGTGGCGGGAGCCTACATCACCCCCGAGCAGGGAGAGGCGGTGGACCCGGCCAAGATCGCCGCCTTCTTCCGGTCCCCGCTGGGCCGGGAGATGATGGACTCCGTGTCTCTGCGGCGTGAGTTCAAGTTCTCCATTCTGGTGCCCGCCGCCAACTACTGTCCCGGCGCCGGGGAAGGGGAGCAGGTGCTGCTCCAGGGCGTGGTGGACTGCTGCTTTGAGACGTTGGAGGGCATCACAGTGGTGGACTTCAAGACCGACCGGGTGACCCGCCGCACCATCCAGGCGCGGGCGGAGGAGTACCGCCCCCAGCTGACGGCGTACAGCCGGGCCCTGGAGGAGATGACCGGAAAACGGGTGGTCCGCCGGGCTCTGTGGTTCTTCGCCCTGGACCAGGCGGTGGAGGTCTGAGGGCGCCGATTCAGCTCTGATGGAAAAAGAAATAATAAATTTGAAAAAAATAGTTGCATTTTCTGAAGAAGAGTGCTATGATATCAAATGCGTTGTGAGGACGTGTGTCCTTGCGCCCATATCCTCCGAAGAGAAAGAGGTGAACCAGCATGAAGGAAGGCATCCATCCCAACTATCAGCAGACAACCATTAAGTGCGCCTGCGGCAACGTGATTGAGACCGGCTCCACGAAGCAGGACATCCGCGTCGAAGTCTGCTCCAAGTGCCACCCCTTTTTCACCGGCAAGCAGAAGATGGTGGATACTGGCGGACGTGT
>NZ_CALXGI010000013.1 GCF_944387805.1 uncultured Pseudoflavonifractor sp.
TTCTTGGGCAGGCCCATGGCTGCAAACACATGGCTGGGCCTGCCCCGGTGGCAGGCCGACCCGGCGGACACGCACACCCCCATGTCCCCCAGCACCCGCACCAGTACCTCGCTCTTGTAGCCGGGCAGGGTGAGACAGAGAATGTGGGGGGCCTCCCCCTCGGCCACCTGCTTCAGCTCCGGAATAGCCCCCAAAAGCGACTCCAAAGCGTATTTTTTCAACTCTTTCATACGAGCAGTATAGGAATTCATCTCGGCCCTGCCCACCATGCAGGCGGCGGCAAAGGCGGCGGTCTGAGCGGTGGCCTCAGTGCCGGGGCGCATGCCATCCTCCTGGCCGCCGCCCAGCATCAGGGGCGGGAACCGGAGGCCCCTGCGGATGTAGAGCGCGCCCACGCCCTTGGGCGCCCGCACCTTGTGGCCCGAGATGGTGAGCAGGTCCACGCCCAGGGCCTTGGGGGTAAAGGGAATTTTCAGAAAGGCCTGCACCGCGTCGGTGTGGAGCAGGGCGGGGGAGCCGGCGGCCTTGATGGCCCTGGCGGCCTCGGCCACAGGCTGGATGGTGCCCAGCTCGTTGTTCACCAGCATGATGGACACCAGCACCGTGTCCGGCCGGAGGGCGGCGGTCAGCTCCTGAATGGAGATATGGCCGGTCCTGTCTGGCCTGAGCCAGGTGACCTCGTACCCCTCCCGCTCCAGGGCCTTGCAGGGCTCCAGCACAGCGGCGTGCTCAAAAGCGGTGGTGATGATGTGCTTTCCCTTCCGCCTGCCCAGCTCCACGGCGCCGCGGATGGCCCAGTTGTCCCCCTCGGTGCCGCAGGAGGTGAAGAAAATCTCCTCCGGGGCGCAGCCCAGGGCGGCGGCCACCTGGCCCCGCTGCTCCTTCAGCCGCTTGGCGGCCTCCCGGCCCAGGGGGTAGCGGGAAGAGGGGTTGCCGTACTGCTCCGTCATGGCCTCCAGCGCGGCCTGGGCGGCCTGGGGACACACCCGGGTGGTGGCGGCATTGTCCAGATAAATCAAAGAAATTCGCTCCTTAGTCTCACAATATCCCCTCAATTCTAATTCGGAAGCGGTGCAAAGTCAAGCGGGGCGGCCTTTCTGTCAGGCCGCCCCGCTTGCGGGATATCAGGTGTTGGGCATGTACCGCACGTCCAGCTCCTCCAGGTACTCGTCCACCACAGCCGGGACATAGGCCACGCTGACGCTGGAGAAGGACTCCGGGTCGGGGGCATCGGACATGATATCAGTCTCATCCCAGTAGTCCTGGGTGTAGGTGATGCGGTAGGCGGGCTGGATATAGGACTGGTAGCTCTGGTTCAGATACACCAGCTCCACATGGAGAATTTGGGCGTTGGCGCCGTCGGTGGGGGCGTCCATGCCCAGGTAATCTCCGGCGCGGAAGTCTGCAACCGCCTCCTCCGCCGTGCGGATGGGGTAGAGCACACCCTCCTCCGTGGGCCAGCAGGGGAGGTAGAAGGCGGACATGCCGCCATCCGACTCGTACCAAAACCTATCCCCGATGCGGTTGAAGCAGTAATCCAGTAGCTGGTCGGTGAGGGAGTCCTCCGGGTCATGGCGGAACCAGAAGAAATTCTGGCTCTGTTCGCCGTAAAAGTTGTAATGGGTGGTCACCTCCAGGGCAGGGCTGTCAAACCCGGACAGCGGGGCCAGCTGGTCCCACAGCAGGGGGGCAGCTTTTTCCAGGGTGTCCGCCCAGGCGGGGAGGGGCAGGCGCTCCGGCAGCCAGACATGGCAGCTGATGAGATTTTCCATACTCATCCGTCCGCCGTCGGCCATATGCGCGGAGAAGAAGCGGCAGGGCGAGCCGGTTTCCGGGCCGTAGCTCTCATAATCGGTGATCTCAGTCCCCAGGGCGGCGGCGACATTTTGGGCAAAGCGGAGCTGTTCCTCCTCGCTGGGGATGGGATTTTTGTATACAGGCAGCTCTTTAATCCTGTCCGTATTGTCCAGGGTGGGGTTGACGCCCGTCATCTCCTCCAGGTCATGTACCATAAAGAAGCCACGGGTGTCATCCGAACCGCCCATGCCCATGTCCACCGGGGCGGACCAGGAGATTTTCTCCAGGGTCTGGGCGGAGGTATAGCCTGGGTCCTGACTGACCGTGCCGCCGGGGAAGGTGCGGGGCGCGGGGCCGGAGAACCAGCGCCAGACCAGTCCGGCGGCAATCACCAGGGCGGCGCAGGCGGCCAGGATGGGGAGCGTCCGGCGTCTGGCCGGGCGGGGGGAGGCGGATTCCATGGCTGCCAGGGTGCGTTCCCGCCAGGCCGCCCCGGGCGTGAGGGAGGACAGGGACTGCCGGTAAAGTTCAGCGTTGGTCATGGTCAAATTCCTCCTTCAGCAGATCGCGCAGCAGTTTCCTGGCCCGCATGAGCCGGGAGAGTACCGTCCCCCTGGGACAGCCCAGCAGGGCGGCGATCTCCTCCGCCGTGTACCCCTCCACATAGTGGAGGTATACGGCGGTGCGGTACTTCTCCGGCAGCCGGCCCACGGCGGAGAGCACTGCTCCGGCCTGGGGCGGTGCTCCGGCGGGCGGGGTCCAGTCCGGGTCCAGGGGGACGGTGTGCCGCTTCCAGGCGGAGGCGGCCAGGTTTTTGCAGCGGTGGGAGGTGGTGCGGATGAGCCAGGCACGGAGATGGGTCTCATCCCGGAAGGAAGGGCTGGACCGGACCAGGGCCACAAAGACCTCCTGGGCCGCGTCCTCGGCGTCCTGCCGGTTGCCCAGGGACTGCCAGGCCAGGCGATATACCAGGGGACTGTACCGGTCCAGAACCTCCTCCCAGGAGAGGGGGGAACCTTGCAGGGTGAGCATAGCGTTTCAACTCCCTTCTATCTATAAAACAGCGGGGGAGGGGATTTGATTGCATTGGAGACTGGAAAAAGAAAAACCGCCTGCCCCTCGGAGAGGGACAGGCGGCAGAGAGGACTGCTTTACAGCTTCCGGGTGGGAACGTGCCAGATGTTGTTGGCGTAGTCCCGGATGGAGCGGTCGGCGGCGAAGATGCCGGAGCGGGCGATGTTGATGAGGGACATCCGGTTCCAGGACTTCTGGTCCAGATAGGCCTGGCCGGCCCGCTCGTGGGCGGCCCTGTAGCTCTCAAAGTCGGCCAGCAGCAGGTACTCGTCGGGGGCGCTGCCATTCTGACCGAAGAGGAGCCGGTTGGTCAGGTCGGTATAGCTGACGCCGTCGTTGAAGCCCCGGGTAATCTGGTCCAGGATAGCCTTCAGCGTGGGAGAGCCCATGTAGTACTCATAGGGCTTGTAGCCCCGCTGCTTGAGGGACACAACCTCATCGGCCTTCAGGCCGAAGAGGAAGATGTTTTCGTCGCCCAGCTGCTGGTGCATCTCCACGTTGGCGCCGTCCAGCGTGCCGATGGTCAGGGCGCCGTTCATCATGAACTTCATGTTGCCGGTGCCGCTGGCCTCCTTGCCGGCGGTGGAGATCTGCTCGCTCAGCTCGCTGGCGGGCATGAGCCGCTCGGCCAGGCTGACCCGGTAGTTCTCCAGGAACACCACCTGCAGCCGGTCCTTGCAGGCCGGGTCGGCGTTGACGGTGGCAGCCAGGGAGTTAATCAGGTGGACAATCTCCTTGGCTACATAGTAGCCGGGAGCCGCCTTGGCGCCGAAGAGGTACACACGGGGAGTAAAGGTGAAGTGCGGATCGCTCTTGAGCCGCTGGTACAGGTAGATGATGTGCATCACATTGAGCAGCTGGCGCTTGTACTCGTGGAGACGCTTCACCTGTACGTCGAAGATGGCGTCAGTGTTGAGGATGATGCCGCTCTCCTTGGCCACATAGGCGGCAAAGGCCTGCTTGTTCTCGGTCTTAATCTTGTGCAGGCGGGAGAGGACGCCGGCGTCGTTCTGGAACTTCTCCAGCTTCTTCAGGGTCTCAGGCTTGAGCAGATAGTCGTCCCCGCCGGTGCAGTCCTTAATCAGGGTGTCCAGCTTGGGATTGCACTGGGACAGCCAGCGGCGGTGGTCAATGCCGTTGGTCACGTTCTGGAATTTCTCGGGGGTGAGGGCATAGATGTCCCGGAACAGATCCTTCTTCAGGATCTCGGAGTGGAGAGCGGATACGCCGTTGACGGCATAGCAAGCGCACACGCACAGGTTGGCCATGCGCACGTCGCCGCCCCAGACAATAGCGTTGCGTTCCACCCGGCCCATATCGCCGTGGAAGGCCTCGGTCAGGTGCTTCTGCCAGCGGTTGGAGATTTCAACGATAATCTCCCACACCCGGGGCAGCAGAGTCTGGACCAGCTCCTGGGGCCAGCGCTCCAGGGCCTCGATCATGACGGTGTGGTTGGTGTAGGCCACGGTATGGGTGACGATATACCAGGCGTCGTCCCAGGTATACCCCTCCTCATCCAGCAGGATCCGCATCAGCTCGGGGATCACCAGGGTGGGGTGAGTGTCGTTAATCTGGATGACGTGCTTCTGGTGGAAGTTGTGCAGGGTGCCGTACTGAGCCCGGTGCTTGCGCACAATAGACTGGATGGTGGCAGAGACGAAGAAGTACTGCTGCTTCAGACGCAGAGACTTGCCCTCATAGTGGTTGTCGTCGGGGTAGAGGACCTTGGCGATAACCTCGGCCATGGCCTGCTGCTCCACCGCCTTCAGGTACTCGCCCCGGGAGTAGAGGGACATATCCACGGGCACGGGGCTCTTGGCGTCCCACAGGCGCAGCACGTTCACATGGTCAGTGCCGTAGCCGGCAATCTCCATGTCCTTGGGGATGGCCAGCACGTCGGTGCCGCCCTCATAGGACACGCGGTGACGGCCGTTCTCATCCCAGTAGCCCTTGACCTTTCCGCCGAAGTGGACGGTTTCGGTCTCGTCCACCTTGGGGATGAGCCAAGCGTCACCCAGGCCCAGCCAGTTGTCCGCCAGTTCCACCTGCTGGCCGTCCACGATCTTCTGCTTGAAGATGCCCAGCTCATAGCAGATGGAGTAGCCGGTGGCAGGGATCTCCAGGGTGGTCATGGAGTCCAGGTAGCAGGCGGCCAGACGGCCCAGTCCGCCGTTGCCCAGGCCGGCGTCGGGCTCGGCCTCGAACAGGTCGGCGGCGGAGAAGCCCAGGGACTCGATGGCCTGGGTCAGAGGCTCCAGCACGCCCAGGTTGTAGGCGTTCTTCATCAGGGACCGGCCCATGAGGAACTCCAGAGACAGATAGTGAACCTGGCGGGCGTGGCTGTCCTTCACACGGTCCTCGGTCTCCAGCTCATGGGCGGACATGATGTCACGCAGCACCATGGCGCAGGCCTTGAACATCTGGGGCACAGTGGCCTCATCCACGTCACGGCCAAAATTGCGGCGCAGCTTGCCGGTAATCAGATTGGTTAATTCGGTTTTCGTATAGTTATGCAAGGGAACGCATCTCCTAAACATAAAATAGGCTGGGAAAACAGAATAGCTGCTTTGGTAACAGCGTCCTATTTTACCACAAGGAGTTATTTAATGTCAATGAAAGAGATGTAAAATCAGAGACCAGGACAAAATATAGGGCTTATTTCTTGGTTATCCAGCCGTAAATCTCCAGATACTCCTCTGCCGATTTGGTCCAGGAGAAGTCTGCCGTCATGCCGGCGTGCATCAGGCCCCGCCAGGCCTTGGGATTGTTGCGGTACAGGTCCACGGCCTCATGGAGGACCCACATCATGTCATGGGCGCTGATGTTGGCGAAGGTGAAGCCCCGGCCCTGGCCGGTGAACTTGTTGTAGGGCCAAACCGTGTCCTTCAGGCCGCCGGTCTCCCGGACCACGGGCACAGTACCATACCGCATGGCGATCATCTGGGACAGACCGCAGGGCTCGGCCTCGCTGGGCATGAGGAACAGGTCGGCGCCGCCGTAAATGGCGGTGGACAGGGAGGCGGAGTACATCATGTGGGCGGCAAAGCGGCCGGGATACTGGCTGGCAGCATGGCGGAAGGCCTCCTCATAGTTCCAGTCGCCGGTGCCGAGCACCACCATCTGCACGTTGTTCATCCCCATAATCTCGTGGATGGAGGAGGTGACCAGATCAAAGCCCTTGTGCTTCACCAGGCGGGAGATACAGGCGATGATGGGGGCGTCCGGATCCTGATTCAGGCCGCAGGCCTGCTGAAGGGCGGCCTTGCAGGTCCGCTTGCCGGAAAGATCGTCCGGGTTGAAGGCCGCGGCCAGGCCGTTGCCGTTAGCGGGGTTGTAGAGCTCGGTGTCAATGCCGTTGAGGATGCCCCGGATCTTGTTCCGGTTATCCGCGATGACGCCCTCCAGACCGTGGGCGTAGAAGGCGTACCGAAGCTCCTGGGCGTAGGTAGGGGAGACGGTGGTGACATAGTCGGCAGCGTAGATGGCGCCCTTCATCAGGTTCACGTCCCCGTGGTACTCCAGCATATGCTCGTTGAGGTAGCCTGGCGCCAGCCCCAGCAGGTCCTTGAGCACCTGGCTGCCGTACCGGCCCTGGTACTCAATGTTGTGGATGGTGTACACGCTCTTGGCGCCCTTCAGCTCAGGCACCACATGGCGCTCCTCCAGCAGGTAGATGGGCACCAGAGCGGTCTGCCAGTCGTTGCAGTGGATTACGTCGGGCCAGAAGCCCACATGGCCGGGGGTCTCGATAATGGCCCGGGAGAAAAAGGCGAAGCGCTCGCCGTCGTCATAGTGGCCGTAGATCTGGGTGCGCTTAAAGTAGTACTCGTTGTCCACAAAGTAGTAGGTGACGCCGTCCCGCTTCAGTTCAAAGATACCGCAGTATGGGGTGCGCCAGGCCAGGTGAACATGGAAGTTGCACAGAAAGGTCATCTGGCTGCGCCAGTCCTGACCAATCCCCTCGTAGAGAGGAAGGATGACCCGTACATCATGTCCCATGGCAGCCAGGGCCTTGGGCAGGGAGCCGGCCACATCCGCCAGTCCGCCAGTTTTGATAAAGGGGGCTACCTCGGAGGAAGCAAAGAGGATGTTCATATGGAGCTCCTTTCAGAACCGGCCGCGGCCGGTAACATTAAATTTTGGGAAGGACGCGCGCGAGAGACGGGGCTTGTCCGGCCCCGTCTCTCGCGGTTTCGGCGGTACGCCGTCCGCCGGTCAATTATACGGTTTCGTTCTTGGCAATGGCCAGGGGGTAGGTCTCGTGGCCCATAAGCATCCGGCCCGGGTTGACGTGGACGTTTTTGTCCGTAATGGTGTATTTGAGGACAGCGCCCTGCTGGATGGTGGTGCTCTGCATCAGAATGCAGTTTTCCACCACAGCGCCCTTCTCCACCCGCACGCCGCGGAAGAGAATGGAATTGCGCACCGTACCCTCAATGATGCAGCCGTCGGCCACCAGGGAGTTGACCGAGCTGGCATCATCGCCGTAGTAGGTAGAGGGGTTGGACTGGTCCTTGGTCTTGACGGGGCGGTCGGGCACGAACAGGTCGGCCCGGACCTCGGGCTTGAGCAGCTCCATGCTGCGGGCAAAGTAGCCGGGGACAGACTGGAGCCGGGCGGCATAGCCGTCAAAGATATAGGGGACAATATTGAGGGAGTGGACATTGGCCTGGAGCACGCCCTGGCTGAAGGAGGGAATGTTGTGGGCGGCACAGTGGTCCACCAGGGAGAGCAGCAGGCTCTTGGAGAGAATGTATACCTCCAGAGCCTCGCAGCCCATAGGCGCGAAGGGGTGGACGGACACGTCGGTCACCCGACCGTTGGCGCCGATGGTGAAGTAGTCCGAGGACTTGGGATCTCCCTTGGGGTTACGGGTGCACACGGCGGTAATATCAGCGCCGCTCTTGATGTGCTGCTTATAGATGTCCCGCAGGGGGAGATTGACGGCAATGTCGCCGCCGGCCAGAACCACGTGCTCCTGCTTGATGTTCTTCAGGTAGGAGTAGACGCCCTCCAGGGCATCCATACGGCCCCGGCACACGCCGCCCCGCTGCTTGTTGGCATAGCCGAAGGGGGGGAGGATGCGCAGGCCGCCGTGCTTGCGGGACAGGTCCCAGTCCTTGCCGGAGCCCAGGTGGTCCAGCAGGGACTGATAGTTGGCGTGGACAATGATGCCCACATCCACAATGCCGGCGTTGACAAAATTGGAGAGCATGAAGTCGATGATGCGGTAGCGGCCGCCATAGGGCACGGAGCAGGTGTTCCGGTGCTGGGTCAGCTCCCGCAGGTCAGCGTTGGAGCGGTATGCGAAAATGATGCCGTGCAGCTTGTTCATCATTTCGCAGCACCTCCTTCCAAATTACGGGTAATCATAGCGTTGGCGGGCACAACGGCGCCGTCGCCCACCTCAATGTCCTGGGCCACCACAGTGATGCCCCAGTCTCCCAAGTCTCCGCTGGGTGGCGCGGAGCCCACGGTGGCGCCCTGGTCGATGACAGCATTCTCAGCCACAATGGCATAGTCCACGGTGGCGCCGGCCTTGACCACGGTGCCGGGCATCAGGATGGAGTAGCGCACAGTGGCGCCTTTTTCCACGATGACGGAGTTAAAGAGCACCGAATTCTCAACCGTGCCGTACACCTCGCAGCCGCCGGTGACCATGGAGTGGGAGATCTTGGCGTCGGGGCCGGTGAAGTGAGGGGGCTTCGTTGGCGACCGGGCATAGATGGGCCAGCTGGGGTCGTAGGGATCGATGCCGCTGCCCTCAGAGAGCATGTCCATGTTGGCGTCCCAAAGGGATTTGATGGTGCCCACGTCCTTCCAGTAGCCCTTGAAGCGGTAGGCGGACATCTTCTCACCGGCGCCCAGCATGGCAGGGATAATGTCATGGCCGAAGTCGTTGGAGGAGTCGGGGTTGGCCTCGTCGGCGATAAGGTAGTCCCGCAGCTTGGACCAGGTGAAGATGTAGATGCCCATGGAGGCCAGGTTGCTCTTGGGCTCCTTGGGCTTCTCCTGGAACTCGTAGATGTTGTCCTCCTCGTCCACATTCATGATGCCGAAGCGGCTGGCGTCCTCCATGGGGACCTCCAGCACGGAGATGGTGCAGGCGGCGCCCTTCTCCTTGTGGTAGGCCAGCATGGCGCCGTAGTCCATCTTATAGATGTGGTCGCCCGAGAGAATAAGCACATATTCGGGATTGTACAGCTGCAGGAAGCCGATATTCTGGTAGATGGCGTTGGCGGTGCCCTTGTACCAGGTGCCGGAGTCGCCCTTCTGGACATAGGGGGGCAGCACATGGACGCCGCCGTCAGACCGGTCCAGGTCCCAGGGCTGGCCGTTGCCCAGGTAGGCGTTGAGCTCCAGCGGCTGGTACTGGGTCAGCACGCCCACAGTGTCAATGCCCGAGTTGATGCAGTTGGAGAGTGGGAAATCGATGATGCGGTACTTTCCCCCAAAGGGGACGGCGGGTTTTGCCACGCGGCTGGTCAGGGCGTAGAGACGGCTTCCCTGTCCTCCGGCCAGCAGCATAGCGACACATTCTTTTTTCATTCCTAACACCTCTGCTTATCTTGGTGGTATGGGCTTGGATTCATGGGCCTTTTTCACCGGTGGGGCGCGCCAGGACGGCCCTGCCGGGGAAAATCAGGATTTTTTGGGCGCGGGCTTCTTTTTGCCCACGGGGGTCAGCTTGACAGCGCTGCCCGCCTTGACGGCGGCTTTTTTCTTCTTGAGCGGGGGCTTTTTCGCGGTGCAGCGGTAAATCACGCCGCTCATGGGCGGGATGTCAATGACCAGGGACTGCTCCTGGCCGTGCATGGGAATATCTTCGGAGCTCAGCGGCGCCTTGTCGCCCAGACCGGAGCCGCCGAAGCGCTCGTCGTCGGAGTTGAACACGCACTGATAGGTGCCCCGGTAGGGGACGCCCAGCCGGTATCCGGGCCGGTGGACCGGGGAGAAATTGCACACAGCCAGGATAAAGTCGCCCTTGCTGTCCTTGCGCAGGAAGGAGACGCAGTTGTTCTGGTTGTCGTCGGCGCAGATCCATTGGAAGCCTTCCCAGGAGAAGTCCAGGTCCCACAGGGGCTTGGTCTCCAGGTAGAAGGCGTTGGCCGCCTGGAAGAAGGCCTTGGTGTCCTGGTTCTCCTTGTTCTCCAGCAGGTGCCAGTCCAGGGAGTACTCGTAGTGCCACTCGTTCCACTGGCCGAATTCGCTGCCCATCATCAGCAGCTTTTTGCCGGGGTGGGTGAGCATATAGGTGTAAAATGCCCGGACGCCGGCAAATTTCTCCTCATAGGGGCCGGGGATCTTGTTGAGGAAGGAGCCCTTCATGTGCACCACCTCGTCATGGGACAGGGGGAGGATGAAGTTCTCCGAGAAAGCGTACATCAGGGAGAAGGTGATGTCCTTGTGGTTGAACTGCCGGAAATAGGGGTCCAGCTTCATATAGTGGGTGATATCGTTCATCCAGCCCATGTTCCACTTCAGGTTGAAGCCCAGGCCGCCCTCCTCCACCGGGTGGGACACCAGGGGCCAGGCGGTGGACTCCTCGGCAATCATGAGGACATCGGGATGGGGGACAAAGATATGGGTGTTGAGGGTGCGCAGGAAGTCGATGGCCTCCAGATTCTCGTGGCCGCCGTACTTGTTGGGCACCCATTCGCCGCTCTGGCGGCTGTAATCCAGGTAGAGCATGGAGGCAACGGCGTCCACCCGCAGGCCGTCGACATGGTACTGCTCCAGCCAGAAGAGAGCGGAGGAGAAGAGGAAGGAGCGGACCTCCTTCTTATCGTAGTCAAAGACCCGGGTTCCCCAGTCGGCGTGCTCGCCCTTCCGGGGGTCGGCGTACTCGTAGCAGGGCTCGCCGTCAAACTCATACAGGCCAAAGGCGTCCTTTGGGAAATGGGCGGGCACCCAGTCCAGAATGACGCCCACGCCGGCCTGATGGAGCTGGTCGATAAGATACATCAGATCATGGGGAATGCCAAAGCGGCTGGTGGCGGCAAAGTAGCCGGTGCACTGATAGCCCCAGGAGGCGTCCAGAGGGTGCTCGGTAATGGGCATCAGCTCCACGTGGGTGAAGCCCATCTCTTTCACATAGGGTACCAGCCAGCTGGCGATATCCCGGTAGCTGAGGAACTCGCCCTCGCCGGTGCGGCGCCAGGAGCCCAGGTGCATCTCGTAGATATTCAGCGGGTTGTGGTAAACCGGATGGCTCTTCCGGTACTTCATCCACTTCTGGTCGCCCCACTGGTAGCCGGACAGGTCATAGAGCTTGGAGGCGTTGCCGGGGCGGGTTTCAGCGTGGAAGGCATAGGGGTCGGACTTGGCCAGAACCCGGCCGTCCCGGGTGTGTACGGCGTACTTATAGGTGTCATACTGCTTCAGGCCCGGAATGAACAGCTCCCACACGCCGCCGTCCAGGCGGTTCATGGGATGGGACTCCTCGCTCCAGCCGTTGAAGTCGCCCATAACGGATACGCCCGCGGCGTGGGGCGCCCACACGCGGAAGATATAGCCGTCCTGACCGTCCACGTTGACGGGATGGGCGCCCAGATACTCCTGCGCGTGACAGTTATCCCCCTGCAGAAAATGGTAGAGCGGTGTGTCTGGCTGCTGGGGGGGCGAGGTCGTTTGCTCTGTGCGAGTCATAGGGAACACCTCCAGATAATTGGAAAAAAGTTACAAAAACGAAAGCGTATGAGCGGTTTTGAATGTCGAATTGACACAAATGACTACTTTTAACGGAAGTTATTTGTATAAATTATACAACAATACAAGGTGTCAGTCAAGGGCGGAACAAGGAAAAAGTAAAAAGAAACCAAAGCCTGATTTTTAAAGAGAAAAACAAGTGCAAAATTCAGGCTGGAAAGGCCCGTGAAGGCGGACAATACGAAGGGAGCGGGCGGATTTTACCGGAAATTTATATAGCAAAGGGCAGACGGATTCCTGCTCAATCCGCCTGCCCGCCGGAGGCGGCCTGGTGATCCTCTTCCATGCGCGCAAAGGCGCGGAGAAACGCGGCCCGCTGCTGGCCGTAGCCCTCCTCACCCAGACGGGTGAGGCAGGTTCCCAGAATCAGGGCCAGCTGGGCGGACAGCCAGTCGCTGCCATACATGCCCTCCTGGTTGTAGTACTGGGCGTTCTCTGCCAGCTCCCTGGCCTCAGTCAGACGGCCGGCGTCCAGGGCCTCCTGGGCGGCGGCTGCGCCGGCCAGGGCATGGAGCAAATAGCCCTCATCGGTGGTGCCCGCCTTGTTGTCAGCCTCCAGGGCGGTGAGACAGTCGGCCCAGCGGTGTTCCCGGTAGGCGGCGCGGGCCTCATCCAGGCCGTCAGGCGCGGTGCCGTCGGACACAGGGGCGCCGGAGAGAAAATATCCGGTGGGAAGTCCCAGTGCTCCCGCCAGGTACTCCAGAGTACGCACAGAGGGGATGGCGCTGTCGTTTTCAATCTTAGAGAGCATGTTGCGGGTGATGTAATCGCCCACCAGCTCCTTTTGGGTCATACCCTTGCTCTGGCGGGCTTCCCGAATCTTCTGACCAAGGGTCACGGCGACTCCCTCCCTGTGTAACTATAATTTACTTCGCGGTCTGCAGTTATTGTAGCAGGTATGGGGGGAATTTACAATTGGAAAAAGGAGAGATTTCCAATCATGTTCCGGGAAGGGGATAGGGGCCTACAAGCGTAATGGTGAGAAATGCGTTGGAGTAAGCGGGGGTGGAAGGGAGTGAGACGGGCGTATTGTTGTCGGCGGAATCCACATGGACGCCCACCAGAAATCTGGGCAGCAGAGGCACTGTGATGGTGCGGCTCACCAGTACGCCGTTGGACAGAGGGGTGCGGGCCCAGGTGAGATAGCCTCCGGGGGTGATATCGGCGGTAATATAGTGGGGCAGGTTGGTATTGGACAGAGCGCCGAAGCTGATAAGGTAGAGCCCGGCAGTCTGGATAACAGCGTACTGGCCGCCGGCACTCTGGGTCACGCCCCTGCCGTTGAATTGGTCAAAGGCGATAGAGCCGTAGCGGGGCGTGTAAAAGGTCTGGGCCGTACTGCTGGAAAAATTGCCGTATACGGCGGGCAGGGCAGGGCCGGTAGCCCCTGTGGGACCAGTCGCTCCATCCTGCCCGGCCGCCCCTGCGGGGCCGGCTGGCCCTGTGGGCCCTGCGGGTCCTGTCGCACCGGAGGGCCCGGTCGGGCCTGTGGGGCCGGTGGCTCCGGCAGGTCCTGTGGCTCCGGTTGGCCCCGTTGCACCGGAGGGACCGGTTGGCCCAGTTAGACCGGCGGCTCCTGTGGGACCGGCAGGGCCCTGACTGCCCGTTTCACCGGTTGGACCTGTGGGTCCTGTGGCGCCGGTTAGCCCTGCTGGGCCTGTTGGGCCGGTTGCACCGGAAGGCCCGGTCGGGCCTGTGGGACCGGTGCCGCCCAAAGCTCCGGTCTTACCGGCAGGACCTGTGGGGCCGGGGATGCCCGTTGGTCCCGTGGCCCCTGTGGCCCCCGGGGGGCCGGGGACGGGGCATACGGTCACGGCAGACCAGGGACAGAAGGGACGGCTGAAATTGGAATTGCCGCAAAAGCTGTTCATAGTCAAAACCTCCGTCCCAGTATATGACGGGGCGGAGGCGGGGGAGAAAAAGCCGCCCCTGTACCGAGCGGGCTCGGACAGGGGCGGCGGCATATTTTTGCGGTTGGAATGGGCTTAACCCACGGGCAGTACTTCCACAATGCGGCAGACCACGGAATTTTCCGTAATGCGGTCATTATTGGCCATCAGGTCGGCCAGGACATCCTGGTCCTCCTCCAGCTCCAGCTTGACCACGGCGCCCTGGTGGCGCTCCTCCTTGGTCTCGGCGGCGGTGTTGGGGATGTCGAATACCATCTTGGCCACCTTGTCCCGGAGCAGGTTGGCCTTGGTGGCGTTGTCGGCCAAGCCGAAGACAATGTGGCTGTCATCGCCGGCGGCGCCGGGGGTAAAGATGGCGATGTTGGGGGTGCCGTCCGCGTTGACGGTAGACACCACGGACACGCCGCTGTAAGCGGCGATGGCGTCCAGCAGCTCCTGCTGGGTCATGTTTCCGTACAGGCCGGTGGTGACGGAGGCGGTGGTGACGGCGTCGGTGCCGCCGGAGGTGGGAGCGGGGGAGCCTTCACCAGCATCGGGCTGGCTGCAGGCGGCGAGGCTGAGGGCCATAACGCCGGCCAGGGTCAGAAGCACAAGAGAATTCTTCTTCATTTCGATAAAACTCCTTCCTGTTTGAAACCACGGCATTGCCTGCGTGGTAAAGGTATTCTATCCCATTGTTTAAAAAATGTCAAAGGTTAAATGTGCAAAATGCGCATAAAAAAATAGACCAAAAACCGAAATGAAGTAAAATTGCTATATTTGATAGACGTATTGTCTAAAGCTGCCCTTCCATAGGGCAGGGAGCGCCGTAAGAGGAGTAAGAAGAGGCGATGTCCAGAAAGCGGCGCAGCGTATCGCTGATGACCTTGCTGCGGTGGTAGCACAGCAGAAAGGAGCGCTGCCAGGCGCAGCCCTCCACATTGACCCGCCGCAGCTCCCCCCGGGAGAGCTCGCCGCTGACCAGCCTGGCGGACAGAACAGCCAGTCCATATCCCCGCATAACGGCCTGCTTGATGGCGCTGGCGCTGCTGCACTCCCATCGAATGTTTAAGGACAGGTGGCGGCGGGCCATGAAGGACTCAAAGAGCGCCCGGGTGCCGCTGCCCTGCTCCCGGAGGATAAAGGGCTGTCCGGCCAGCTCCTCCGGCTCCACAGCCTTCCGGGCGGCAAAGGGGTGGCCGGGGGCACAGACCAGGATGAGGCAGTCGCTGATGATGGGGGAGGAGAGGATCTCCTCCCGGTGGATGATGCCCTCCACAATGGCGGCGTCCAGTTCATTCTGAAGGAGCTTGCTCTCGATGGTACGGGTGTTGTCCACCTGGACTGACAGGTCCACGTTGGGGCGGACCAACCGCAGCTCGTCCAGGATGGGGCAGAGCACAGTGCTGCCTACGGTGAGGGTGGCCCCCACACGCAAAGAGGGACGCTCCCCCTCGCCCTTCATGACCTCGTCCAGACGGTCGAAGGCCTCCACTGCCAGAAGGGCCTGGGCCCGGAGGGTGCGGCCTGCCTCGGTGAGAAAAAGCTCCTTGGGGTAGCGCTCAAAGAGCCGGGCCTTGTACATCTTCTCCAGCTCTCCGATGGTCTGGGAGACTGTGGGCTGGGACACATAGAGCCGGGCTGCCGCCTCGCTCATGTTCCGGGTTTCAGCCACAGTGAGGAAAATCTTCAGGTGGCGGATGGTGATCAACGCTGCCCCTCCTTTTACGGTATTGGTTTTTCTAATTGACTCTATCCAATTTTACTATTTTACCAATAGCAGAACAAGTGATATTATAAAAATAATGCGTAAAGGCGGGTCAGCCGCCGGAAAGGATGGAAATTCCAATGAAAATTTTGGTTATCGGCGGTGTGGCCGCGGGAACAAAGACGGCCGCCAAGCTCAAGCGCGAGGACCCCACAGCGGAAGTGACCATTCTCAACAGGGATGAGGACATCTCCTATGCCGGCTGCGGCCTGCCCTACTATGTAGGCGGCGTCATTGCCGATAGGAGCGCGCTGATTGTCAATACCCCTGCCAAGTTTGAAAAGCTCACCGGTGTGGCGGTGAAGTGCGGCGTGGAGGCCGTAGCCCTGGACCGCTCTGCCAGAACCGTCACCGCCAAGAACCTCGCCGACGGCAGCGAGGCCGTGTACAGCTACGACAGGCTGGTGCTGGCCGTGGGCGCCTCTCCCGTGGCGCCGCCCATTCCCGGGGTGGATCTGGAGAACGTATTCTTCCTCCGTACCCCTGAGGACGCCGTGGCCCTGCGCCAGGCCGCTGAGAGCGGCCAGGTCCGCCGGGCCGTGGTGGTGGGCGGCGGCTACATCGGCCTGGAGGCTGCGGAGAATCTGGCCGCCCGGGACATCCGCACCACCGTGCTGGAGATGGCTCCCCAGATTCTCCCCGGCTTTGACCAGGAGATGGCCGCCTGGGCGGAAGAGCGTCTGGACGACCAGGGCATCATGGTCTTTACCAACGAGCGGGTTACCGCCATCACCGGCGAGGGAAAAGTGGAGAAGGTTCTGTGCGAGAACCGGAAGATGAAGGCCGACCTGGTGGTGCTGTCCACCGGCATCCGGCCCAACACCGCGTGGCTCTCCGACAGCGGCCTTGACATGGTGAAGGGCACCCTGCTCACCGATTTCCACGGTCGGACCAACGACCCGGCGATCTGGGCTGTGGGCGACTGCGCCATGGTCCACAACCTGATTACCGGCGCTCCCGCCTGGTCTCCCATGGGCTCCACAGCCAACATCGCCGGCCGCAGCGCCGCCGTGAACCTGGCGGGGGGAGAGAGCGAGTACCTGGGCGTGCTGGGCACTGCCGTGTGCAAGCTGCCCGGCCTCAACGCCGGACGCACCGGCATGAGCGCGGCCCAGGCTGCCGCCGCCGGCATTGACGCCGAGAGCGTGGTGTGCGTGCTGGACGACAAGGCCCACTACTATCCCGGCGCCGGCGAGTTCATCATTAAGCTCACTGCCGCCCGGGAGGATCAGCGGCTCCTGGGCATCCAGGTGCTGGGCAAGGGCGCGGTGGACAAGATGGTGGACGTGGCGGTCACCGCCATCACCATGAAGGCCCGCCTGGCCGACCTGGCCAATATGGACATGGCCTACGCGCCCCCCTTCTCCACCGCCATTCACCCCTTTGTGGCCGCGGTGCAGATCCTGCTCAACAAGCTCTCCGGCCGTCTGGTGAGCATGGGCCCCGCCGACTTCCAGGCCGGCAGGGCGGAGGGCCGCCGGATCATCGACGTGGGCCCCGCCCCCGTCCTGGAGGGCGCGCCCTATCTGGACTTCACGGCCCTGCCCCAGGGGCTGGAGGGCATCGGCAAGGATGAGAAGCTCCTTCTGGTGTGCGCCAAGGGCAAGCGGGCCTACCTGACCCAGAACCGGCTGCGTGCCCTGGGCTATACCGATACCGTGGTGCTGGAGGGAGGCACCACCGTCAACGGTACCGATTTGGTAAAGTAAAGAGATAAGTTTTGTGCTGAACAATAAATGATACATAAGGAGAGATAAGAAATGGCCTGCACCATCAGTCCTGAGGACATCAAGCGGGTGAAAGCCCTCGGCTTTCTCCACAACAAGGGAACCGACTGCTTCAATGCGCGCATCATCACCGTAAATGGAAAGATCACCGCCAAGCAGAACCAGATCATCGCCGAGGCCGCAGAGAAGTTCGGCAACGGCACCGTGACCTTTACCACCCGCCTGACTGTGGAAGTCCCCGGCGTCCACTATGACAACATTGAGCCCTTCCGGGCCTATGTTGCCCAGGCCGGCCTGGAGACCGGCGGCACCGGTTCCAAGGTCCGCCCCGTGGTGTCCTGCAAGGGCACCACCTGCCAGTACGGCCTCCATGACACCTTCGCCCTCTCGGAGGAGATCCACGAGCGGTTTTACAAGGGCTACCGCAATGTGCGCCTGCCCCATAAGTTCAAGATCGCCGTGGGCGGCTGCCCCAACAACTGCGTCAAGCCCGACCTGAACGACCTGGGCATCATCGGCCAGATGGTCCCCAACTTCGACGCCGAGGAGTGCAACGGCTGCAAGAAGTGCGGCGTGGCCCAGGTGTGCCCCATGGGCGCGGCCAAGCTGGCCGACGGCGAGCTGCATATCAATAAGGACATCTGCAACAACTGCGGCCGCTGCATCGACAAGTGCTACTTTGACGCCATGGACGGCGGTACCTTCGCCTACAAGATCTACATCGGCGGCCGCTGGGGCAAGCACACCGCCACCGGCCGTCCCCTCAGCAGGCTGATCTCCACCAAGGAGGAGGCCCTGAGCATCATTGAGAAGGCCATCCTCCTGTTCCGGGAGCAGGGCAAGACCGGCGAGCGCTTTGCCGACACCATTGAGCGCCTGGGCTTTGACCATGTGGAGCAGGAGCTTCTCTCCGACGACATCCTCTCCCGCAAGCAGGCCATTCTGGACGCCCAGCTCCATGTCACCGGCGGGGCCACCTGCTGAGCAAACAGCTGATAGACACAAGGACCGCCCTCCGGCAATGCCGGAGGGCGGTCTCTATTACGTCCGCTATTCGCTCTTCCGTCTGTCCCGCCAGGCCTCCAGAAAGGCCTCGTCCTTCCAATCCAGGCCCCGCTCGCCGGCCAGACCCTCAATGTGGTGGGTGAACTCGTGGGCCAGGGTGGCATAGAGCTCCTCCTCCCAGTCCTCCTCGGTCCACTCCTCTCTGGCGGCCAGGGCGGCGAAGGAACCGTAGTACAGGAGAATGTACCGGCCCATCTGGTCGTCGCAGTACTCGCCCAGAATGTACATCTCGCCCGGCGGGAACTCCGGGTCCGGCATCTCGTCGGGCAGCAGAGAGATGCCGCCGTTGAGGCCGGCGTAAAATTCCTCGGGGAACTCCTCTGCCATCCGGTCCAGCGCCTCCCCCGCCTCGTCAAAGGTCATGTTCATCTCTCGCCTCTCATTTCCTGCCTGGGGTATCCACTATGCCGCAGAGGAGGCCCCCCACAGGGAAGACCACCCAGGCGGGATGCCAGGCGTTGAAGATCAGACCCGCGCTCAAAAAAATAACGGTGGCTGCCAACATGATGAGGCTGCACCGGCGGTCCGAGGGCCCGTCAGGTTCGTACTCTCCGCTGCCGCCGTCCTCCTGGGCGGCGCCGCTGCCGTGGTACTTGCTGTGCTGGATGCCCAGATATACCATAACCCCCACTGCGGCGGCCACAATCAGGAAGAATACTGTGCAGGCCGCCGTATCGCCGTTGCCATTGGGCAGGAACTGCCACAGGACGGACAGTCCGATGAGCAGCGCCACCGCCACCAGAATGGCGGCCACCGCGGCGGCGATGCCCGCCCGGAACAGTTTCCGGAAGGCGGTGATGGCTTCCGTGTTGTAGAAGGGAGGCACCTTCGGGTGGGCCTTGCAGAAGTCGCTGTGGGCGATGCCGCTCCAGACAAACAGAAACACCGCCGCCGCAATATACAGGAAGAAGGGCAGCACTATCAGGCCGGTGCTCCCCCACTTCAGGTAGCCCGCCAGCAGGGCTGCCAGGCTGGCAATGGACAGGAATACTCCGGCGGCCATGAGGGCGGAGAACCGGTCCATGTGCTGGTCATAGGCCACAAAGAGGGCGTACCGTGCCTCCTCGGCCGCGGCGTCAGGGGCATGGGGCGGGGGAAAGTCCGCCTCGGACAGCGCCTCCCGCATCAGCTGATCCAGGGAGCAGGAGAGCAGGTCGGCCAGAGTGAGCAGGGTGGCGGCCTCGGGCAGGCTCTGGCCGCTCTCCCACTTGCTCACCGCCTGTCTGCTTACGCCCAGGGCCTCGGCCAGGCTCTCCTGGGTGTACCCGGCCCGGCGGCGGAGAATGGGCAGGTTATGTTCAAAATGGGTCATTGGAATGGTCACTCCTTTCAGCACCATTTTGCCGGAAGGAGGCCGGTTTTACCACCAACCCGGCGTTTCGGCAGGGATTTTTTCACGCAACTTCAGGTTGCGGAGCCAATTTCGGCTCAGGAGGGGCGCTTCATGGTGAGGGAGATGCGCTTCTTCTTTGCCCCACACGGCCGGAGCCGTGCGGGGACCCCGGATTTTACATCCTCGGGGCAAGTGAATTGCCCCTGCGGCAAGGTTTCGGCGCTGCCGAAACGCTTGTACGCGGCACTCGCCGCGTCCCGCCTGCGGCGGGTCCCTGTACAGCCCTGTCAGCCCTGAGGGCGCTTCATGGTGAGGGAGATGCGCTTCTTTTTTTCGTCTACTTCCAGCACCCAGACGGTGACGACATCTCCCACGGCGCACACCTCGCTGGGGTGCTTTACCCGGCGGCCCGCCCCCAGCTGGGAGATGTGGACCAGGCCGTCCTGGTGGACGCCGATATCGACAAACACGCCGAAGTCGATGACGTTGCGCACCGTGCCGGTGAGCTCCATGCCCGGCTTCAGGTCCTTCATCTCCATTACGTCGGTGCGCAGGATGGGCTTGGGTAGCTCGTCACGGGGGTCGCGGCCCGGCTTCATCAGCTCGCCCACCACGTCCCGCAGGGTGGGCACGCCCACGCCGCAGGCCTGGGCGGCCTTCTCCTCGCCAAAATCCTTCACCCGCTGGGGCAGCTGGGACAGGTTGCCCGCCTTTACGTCGGCCATGCCGTAGCCGCACAGCTCCAGCAGCTTTCCGGCGGCGTCGTAGCTCTCGGGGTGGACGCCGGTGTTGTCCAGCACATTGGCGCTCTCGGGCACCCGCAGGAAGCCGGCGCACTGTTCAAAGGCCTTGGGGCCCAGCTTGGGTACCTTCAGCAGCTGCTTGCGGGAGGTGAAGGCGCCGTTCTCCTCCCGGTACTTGACGATGTTCTTGGCGGTGGCGGCATTGAGACCGGCCACCCGGGTAAGCAGAGGAACGGAGGCGGTGTTCAGGTCGGCGCCCACCGAGTTGACGCAGTCCTCCACCACGCCGGACAGCGTCTCATCCAGCCGGGCCTGGGGCATGTCGTGCTGGTACTGGCCCACGCCGATGGCCTTGGGGTCGATCTTCACCAGCTCGGCCAGAGGGTCCTGGAGCCGCCGGGCGATGGACACGGCGCTGCGCAGGTTTACGTCGTACTCGGGGAATTCCTCGGCGGCCAGCTTGGACGCGGAGTACACGCTGGCCCCCGCCTCGCTGACAATCATGTAGCTGACGCCGCCGCCCAGCCGCTTAATCAGTTCCACCGTCATCTGCTCAGTCTCCCGGCTGGCGGTGCCGTTGCCGATGGCGATGTGGGCCACGCCGTGCTTGCGGATGAGCCTGGAGAGCGCGTCGATGGCCTCCTCTTTTTTCCGCTCGCTGAAGGTGGGATAGACCACCGCCGTGTCCAGCACCTTGCCGGTGCCGTCCACCACCGCCACCTTGCAGCCATTGCGGTAGCCCGGGTCCAGACCCATGGTGACAAAGCCCTTCACCGGCGGCTGCATCAGCAGGGGCTTCAGGTTCAAGGCGAACATCTTGATGGCGCCCTCGTCGGCCTGCTCGGTGAGGAGATTGCGGATCTCCCGCTCGATGCTGGGAGCGATGAGCCGGTCGTAGGCGTCCTCGGCGGCGGCGCGGACGAAGGCCATGGAGGGGGCCCCGGGCACCAGCACCGCACGGCGCACCGCGATGAGGGCGGCCTCCCGGTCCATCTCCACCGAGACCTTCAGCACCTCCTCCCGCTCGCCCCGGTTGATGGCCAGAATCTGGTGGCCCATAGCCCGGGACACCGGGGTCTTGAAGTCGTAGTACAGGCGGTATACCGTGTCCTCCGGCTCTTTATCCGCCGCCCTGGACACCAGGCGGCCCTTGCTCCGCCACAGCTCCCGCAGGCGCTTGCGCAGGTCCGCGTCGTCGCTGACGGCCTCGGCGATGATATCGGAAGCGCCTGCCAGGGCCTCCTCCACCGAGCTGACTCCTTTTTCGGGGTCCACATAGTCGGCGGCGGCCGCCTCAGGGGCGGGGCAGTCCCGGCTCTGGGCGAAGAGCAGCTGGGCCAGAGGCTCCAGCCCCTTCTCCTTGGCGATGGTGGCCCGGGTGCGGCGCTTGGGCCTGTATGGGCGGTACAGGTCCTCCACCTCCGCCAGGGTGGCGGCGGCGTCGATGGCGGAGGACAGCGCTTCGGTCAGCTTGCCCTGGCCTTCAATGGAGGCCTTGACCTCCTCCCGCCGCTTGTCCAGGCTGCGCAGGTAGGTCAGGCGGTCAGCCAGGGTGCGGAGGGTGGTGTCGTCCATGGTGCCGTGCATCTCCTTGCGGTACCGGGCGATAAAGGGGATGGTGTTCCCTTCATCCAGCAGGGTGATGACGTTCTGAACATGCTCTTCCTTGCGGCCCAGCTCACGGGCCAGAATCTGAACGATGGTCTCCATTGGAAAACTCCTTCATATAGAAATGCCTGGCGGCGGCGCCGTCAGGCTTGTCCTGCGGAATATATTTTACGGCATCTCCCCCCGGAAGTCCAGGGGAAAGCTTGCGCGGCGGCAGGGGAGCAGGGAGAATAGAAAAGGGAAAGTGGCGAAAGGAGTGGGGAGAGCGGAACGGGGCCAGGAGCTATGCTGACCAGGCCCAGCAGGCTGTATCCCGGTTCCGCACCGAGCTGGCCGGCCTGGAGCGGGAGGAGGAAGCGGGCAATGTCCGGGTTCAGGAGGAGCTGAACCGGCTTATCAAGGCAGAATAAAAGCATGGGGGCCCCGGTGTGCGCCGAGGCCCCCGTATTTTTTCGATCTCACTCCATGCCCTCCCGGCGGAAAACCTGCCAGGGCAGCACGTCGGCCAGCTCCACCAGCACGGGGGAGAAGCCGCCGGTGCCGTCAAAGGCCTGCGTAGGCGTGCGGAGGGTGGAACGGTCCGGCCGCTGGATTGGGAGGGACACCGTGGCCCGCAGTCCCTCTCCCGGCCTGCTCTCCAGCATGAGCGCGCCGCCGTGGAGGGCGGCGATCTGCCGGGCAATGGGCAGCCCTGTGCCTGCGCCGCCGGCTTTCCGCCTGCTGTCCAGCCCTGCGCCGCTGTCCCATACGGTGAGGATGGCCCGGCCGTTTACTTCTGTCAGCCGCAGCCCTGCCCGGCCGCCGGTCTTGGCGGCCCCCAGGGCGTTGGAGATGAGACAAAGCAGCATCCGCCGAATCAGTCCGCTGTCCCCGGTGGTGAGAAGGGAACCGCACTGGCTGTCGAAGCGGAAGGACACACCGGCGGCCTCCGCCAGATCGGACACCTCCCGGTACAGCTCCCGGCACAGCCCGGCCAGATCCAGAGGCCCGGCGGACAGGGTCAGCCGTCCATCCGCCAGAGCGCCGGCGGTTTCGGCGTTGTTCATCAGGCGCATTATCCGGTAAAAGCTCTGGTTCATAATCGCCAGATACTGATCGTACTTGGACCCTGCCTCCTGCAGGGCGGGGGCAATAAGCTGGGCGGCGGCGGTCAGATTGCCCACATGCTGCCGCATCTGCTCCAGAAGGGCGGCGGTACCGGGGAAGGGAGAGCTTACCGGATCTTCCGGGAGGAGAACCGCCAGTATCCCGTCCTCCTGTAAGGACAGGGAGAGACGCCAACTCCGGCCGGCAGCCATGCAGGTGCCGGTGGCAGAGCCTGACTGGATGGAGAAACCGGAGAGGAAATCGGGGGGCGGCCCGCCGGGGGCCAGCCCCAACAGTTCTGCCGCCGCGCTGTTGCAGGACGCCGTCGTTCCATCCCGGACAATCAGCGCGGGGAAGGGAACGTGATCCAGAGAAAAGGAAGAGAACGGCGCGCTGTCCATTGGCTGCGCTCACCTCCGTTCATTATCGCTTGCCGCATTATAGCTTATGCAGTTCCCGGCGGAACTGCGTTTTTTTCAGTATACCAAAATCTGGCCCGTGCAACAAGGGAAATTGTCGAAAACTGTCGAATCAAGGCAAACGGCACATAAGCCCCGCGCTTTCCATCCTCAGAATCGTTGAAGGAAAGGAGAAACCGGAACGGCATGGGCTTGAGAAGGATAAGCGGGGGAAAAAAGACAGGAACACCGGGCCAAAGGAGAGCGGAAAGATACTTACGCCAGACTTAAGGCTCTTTCTGAACGCACTTGCCATAACTTGAATAAAAAAAGCAAAATTTTTAGGGAATTTCAAAAAAACTCTTTAAAAACGCAACAAGATAGGCTATAATAGGGGCACACGAGGATCCCTCGAAGATTTTTAAAGGAGAGAATTGAAATGAGCATTAAAGTCGGCATCAATGGCTTTGGCCGCATCGGCCGTATGGTCTTCCGCGCTAGTCTGAATCATCCCGAGATCGAGATCGTGGGCATCAACGATCTGTGCCCCGCCGACTACCTGGCTTACATGCTGAAGTTCGACACCATGCACGGCCAGTTCGCCGGTGAGGTGAGCAGCAACGAGACCGGCATCGTGGTCAACGGCAAGTGCATCCCCGTCTTTGCTGAGCGTGACCCCGCCAACATTCCCTGGGGCAAGCTGGAGGCTGAGTACGTTGTGGAGTCCACCGGCCTGTTCCTGACCAAGGAGAAGGCTGAGGCCCACCTGAAGGCCGGCGCCAAGAAGGTTGTCATGTCCGCCCCCTCCAAGGACGACACCCCCATGTTCGTCTGCGGCGTGAACCTGGACAAGTACACCTCCGACATGAACTTCGTGTCCAACGCCTCCTGCACCACCAACTGCCTGGCTCCCATTGCCAAGGTTCTGAACGACGCCTTCGGCATCACCGACGGCCTGATGACCACCGTCCACTCCACCACCGCCACCCAGAAGACCGTTGACGGCGTGTCCATGAAGGATTGGCGCGGCGGCCGTGCCGCTTCCGGCAACATCATCCCCTCCTCCACCGGCGCCGCCAAGGCCGTGGGCAAGGTTATCCCCGAGCTCAACGGCAAGCTGACCGGTATGTCCATGCGTGTCCCCACCCTGGACGTGTCCGTGGTTGACCTGACCGTCAATCTGGCCAAGCCCGCCAAGTACGAGGAGATCTGCGCCGCCATGAAGGCCGCCTCCGAGGGCGAGCTGAAGGGCGTTCTGGGCTACACCGACGAGGATGTTGTCTCCTCCGACTTCCTGGGCGACACCCGCACCTCCATCTTCGACGCCAAGGCCGGCATTGCCCTGACCGACACCTTTGTGAAGGTCGTGTCCTGGTACGACAACGAGGTGGGCTACTCCAACAAGGTGCTGGAGCTCATCAAGCACATGTACTCCGTCGACCACAAGTAAGCTGGTCCTGAACGGAATAAAAAATCCCCTCCGGAGCAATCCGGAGGGGATTTTTTTGCCTCAGGCGGGATATTCCGCGCCGGGGAGCGCCGTCCCGGCCAGCGCCCGGCGGCCCAGCCGGATGCTGAGGAAAAGGGTTATCAGCTCAACTGCGGGGAAGGCCAGCCAGATGCCGGTCATGCCGAAGAGAAAGGCGAAGAGACAGGCGGCCGCCACAATGCCCAGGCAGCCCCGGAAGAAGGAGACGCGGAAGGAGGCGCTCGCATGCTCTGTGGCCCCCAGCAGAGCGGCGGTGACGAAGTTGAAGCCCACAAAGACAAAGCCGATGAAGTAGAGCTTGAGACCCGGCTCGGCGATAGCCTGGAGGGCGGCGTTGCCCTCGCTGTTAAAGATAGAGACCAGCGGCCCGGGGAAGAGGAGGGCGGCGGCCAGCGCCGCGAGGCCCAGAACAGCGGCCAGCACCAGTGCTTTGCGGTATACCCGCCGCACCACCGCCAGATCCTGCATGCCGTAGGCGCGGCTGAGAAGGGGCTGGCAGCCCTGGGAGATACCAGTAAAAATAGACAGCACCACCAGAGCCAGATTGGCCACTACGCCGTAGGCCGCCACGCCCACAGTGCCCGCCGCATTCATCACCAGCAGGTTGAACACCACCAGCGTGATGCCGGAGGAGAACTCATTGATAAAGGCGGCGATGCCCAGCCAGGCCACAGCGGCCGTCTTCCGCAGGGACAGGCCGGCAGGCACTAGCTTAAACTGGCTGCGCCCGGAAAAGATGTGGCCGAAGAAAGAGATGGCAATGCCGATGATAGGGGCCATGCCGGTGGCCAGGGCGGCGCCGAAGATGCCCATGTTCAGAGGGTAGAGGAACAGGTAGTCCAGCACGATGTTGGACAGGCTGCCCACCAGCATGGCCGCCATGGCCAGCTTGGGGCTGCCGTCGTTGCGGACAAAGGTCACCAGAATGTGGTTGAGAATAAAAAAGGGAGCGAAGAGAAAGGCGGTGCGCAGGTACACCGCGCACATGGGGAGAATCCGCTCCTCTGCGCCCAGCAGCCTGGCCAGGGGCTGAGAGAACAGCAGGCCGGCCACCACCAGCAGGATTCCCGCGCCAATGCCGGCAGTCAGGGACAGGGTAAAGGAGACGTTGGCCTCGCGGTCATCCTCGCGGGCCTTGCAGATGGCGTACCGGGTAGCGCCGCCGATGCCCAGCATCATGCCCAGGCCGTTGATAAAGCCAAACACGGAGATGGCCAGGTTCAGGGCTGCCAGGCCGTCTGACCCCAGACGGCTGGACACGAAAAAGGTGTCCGCCAGGATATAGCCCGACATACCCACCATGCCCAGAATGTTCAGGGACATGTACCGGGCAAAGGTCCGGTTCAGATTGCGCGCATCCATTGGTGAATCCCTCACTTTCAAAGATAGGGCCTGTCCGGCCCCGCAGAGCAAAAAAGTGCCTGAATATATTCCTTCTAAGACCTACGGAATATATACAGGCACAGACTGCATTTACCCGGTGGTAAATGCCGGCACAAAACAAATTGTCGTAAGAGAGGATAACATAGGGAGCGGGGGGATGTCAAGCCCTCAGCCCAGGATGCCAAGATGCTCCAGCAGAATCTTCAGGCCGATGAGGATAAGTACGCACCCGCCGAAAAGCTCGGCTCCGGAGCGGTATTTGGCGCCGAACACGCTGCCGATCTTGACGCCCGCCGCCGAGAACAGGAAGGTGATTACGCCGATAAAGGCCACGGCGGGAGCGATGTCCACCTGCAGAAAGGCGAAGGTGACGCCCACAGCCAGCGCGTCGATGCTGGTGGCCAGGGCCAGGGGGAGCATGGCGGCGGGGGAGAAGGAGCTGTCCTGGCGCTCCTCTTCGCTGCGGGACTCCTTGACCATGCTGCCGCCGATAAAGGCCAGCAGCACAAAGGCAATCCAGTGGTCGATGTTGGTGATCAGGGCCTCGAACTGGGAGCCCAGCAGCCAGCCCAGGAAGGGCATCAGGGCCTGAAAGCCGCCGAACCACAGCCCGGCGGAGAGCATGTGGACCGGGCGCACTCTGCCCACCGACAGACCCTTGCAGATGGAGACGGCGAAGGCGTCCATAGACAGTCCCACAGCCAAAATAAATAGTTCCAGAAGACCCATAGCAAAAAACCTCCGGTTAGGGGGATTTGGACCGGCCAAACGGCCGGAGAGGGAGAAAGAGGCGCAGTTTTTCCCAAAACAGGCAAACAAAAAGAGACCTATCCGCCCCCCTGGCAGATAAGTCTCGTCATTTCAGGCTGAACCAGAGGCCCGAGGCCCCAGTATGTTGGCTCCGCCGCGCATGCCGCGCCGACTACTCCCTTATGTTCGTCCATTCTAACATTTTCCGGCCCTGCCTGTCAAGAAAAAACGGGAGGATTTCCACCCCGGTCCGGGGTAGCCATTCAGGCGGCGCTGTGATAAAATGTTGCAGGCTTAACTGAGAAAAACTACAGGCCGGAGGGAGAACCATGGGAAAAAGTACGGCGGCGGAGCGACACTATCCTGTGACGGAGCGGGGCTATCTGCTGGAGTTCCTGCTGGCGCAGGTGAGAGGGAAGTCCCGAAACGCGATGAAGCACCTGCTGTCCGGACGGCAGGTGGCGGTGGACGGGAAAATTGTCACCCGCTTTGACTGGCCCCTGGAGCCGGGGGAGGTGGTGACCATCCTGCCCCAGGGCAGGGAGGAGCAGGCCAAGGCTCCCTTCCCCATCCTCTACCGGGACAGGGACCTTATCGCCATCGACAAGCCCGCCGGGCTGCTCACTGTGGGCCACGAGGGGGAACGGCAGCGCACCGCCTACCGCCTGCTCTCCGACACCCTGCGGGACGGCAGCCGGGAGAAAAAGCTCTTTGTAGTCCACCGGCTGGACCGGGACACCTCGGGCGCAGTGCTCTTCGCCCGGAACGAGGCCATGAAGCGGGCCCTTCAGGAGAACTGGGACAGCCTGGTGCAGGAGCGGATTTACCTGGCTGTGACGGCGGGCGCGCCGGAGCAGGAGGAGGGCGTGGTCCGCTCCTGGCTGAAGGAGACCTCCACCCGGGTGGTCTACTCTGCCGGACCGGGCAGCAGCGGCAAGGAGGCCGTCACCCACTACAAGGTGCTCGCTCGGGCGGGGGAGTACGCCCTGGTGCGGGTGGCTCTGGACACGGGCCGGAAAAACCAGATCCGGGTCCACATGGCCGACCTGGGCTGCCCTGTGGCAGGGGACAGGAAGTACGGCGACGGCTCCGGCCCCATGGACCGGCTGGCCCTCCACGCCGTCCGCCTCACCATCACCGACCCCCGGACCGGTTCGCCACTGACGGTGACCGCGCCGGTTCCAAAACCCTTCCTCCGCCTGTTCCCCGGGGCGGAAAATGGGTGCAGCAGGCCCGAAGATAGGAAAAGCGCGTTGTAAAGCGGGGAACAATCAGATATAATAAAGAATACCGCAGTACACAAGACGCGCCCGGCAGGGCGCGTGAAAAAACTTTATGAGTAAAGAAGGAGCCTGCTGAATGTCAAATATCTGGCACGATATCAGCCCTAAGCGCATTACTCCGGAGGATTTTGTGGCCGTCATCGAAATCCCCCAGGGCAGCAAGAAGAAGTATGAGCTGGACAAGGAGACCGGCCTCATTATTCTGGACCGGGTGCTCCACACCTCCACCCACTACCCCGCCAACTACGGCTTTATTCCCCGGACCTACGGCGACGACGGGGACCCGCTGGACGTGCTGGTGCTCTGCTCTGAGTCCATGGACCCTCTGACCCTGGTACGGGTGTACCCCATCGGCTATATCTCCATGCTGGACGACGGCAAGAACGACGAGAAGATCATCGCCATCCCCTTCACTGACCCGGCCTACAACGTCTACCGGGACATCAGCGACCTGCCCGCCCACGTCTTTGACGAGATGGCCCACTTTTTCACGGTATACAAGCAGCTGGAGGGCAAGGACACCGTGGCCGGCGAGGTCAATGGCCGTGAGGCGGCCGTCAGAGTTATTCAGCAGGCCATCGACCACTACAGCGATACCTTCCTGGGCAGTACCAACGGCCCTGTCAACGGCCGCTTTGACCGGTTCGGCGGCTCGGATCGCTGAAATAGTTCGCCAATTTAAGGCTTTCTTAATACTTTTTTCGTTCATTTTATCCACACAATCTGGTAAGATGAAGGAAAGATTATGCTGCGAGGTGTTCATTCCATGAGTCAGAAGTACGACTGCCTGGTTATCGGCGCCGGCTTTGCCGGCGCGGTGACTGCCCGGGAGCTGGCCGAGCGGGGCGGGAAAAAAGTGCTGGTGCTGGAGCGGCGGGACCATGTGGGCGGCAACGCCTACGACCGGCTGGACGACGCCGGCGTGCTCATCCATCAGTACGGCCCCCATATCTTCCACACCAACAGCCGGCGGGCCTATGACTACCTCTCCCGCTTCACCGCCTGGCGGGACTATCAGCACCGGGTGGTGGCCAACGTATACGGCACGATGATGCCTGTGCCCTTTAACCTGACCTCCCTGGAGCTGGCCTACGGACCTGAGAAGGCCGCCCGGCTGGAGAAAAAGCTGGTGGAGACCTACGGCGCGGAGAAGAAGGTCACCATTCTGGAGCTGCGCAAGAGTGAGGATCCGGAGATCAAGGCCCTGGCGGATTATGTGTATGAGAATGTGTTTGTCCACTATACCATGAAGCAGTGGGGACAGAGGCCCGAGGAGATTGACCCCAACACCACCGCGCGGGTGCCTGTGTTCCTCTCCCGGGATGACCGGTACTTCCAGGACACCTGGCAGGGCATTCCTGCCGACGGCTATACCCCGGTCTTTGACCACATGCTGGATCACCCCAATATCACCGTGGAGCTGGGTGTGGACGCCGCCGACCGCCTCCACCTGGACGCCGCCGGCCTGTCCCTGGACGGAGCGCCCTTTACGGGCACGGTGGTATACACCGGCGCGGTGGACGAGCTGTTCGGCTGCTGCTTCGGCCGCCTGCCCTACCGCACCCTGGACTTCAAGTTCGAGACTTACCCGGTGGAGTGGTTCCAGCCCCGGGGCACGGTAAATTACACCGTCAGCGAGGACTATACCCGCATCACCGAGTTTAAATACTTCTCCGGCCAGGAGCTGCCCGACCGCACCACCATTGTCAAGGAGTACTCCCGCGCCTACACCGGCGCGGCGGAGGAGACCCCCTACTACGCCATTATCAACGACGAGAACAACGCCCTGTACGCCAGGTACCGGGCCCTGGCCGACGCCCTGCCCGGCTTCCACCTGCTGGGCCGGCTGGCGGAGTACAAATACTATAACATGGACGCCATTGTGGTCCGGGCCCTGGAGCTGGCGGACCGCCTGCTGGGCTGAGGGCCCGGCAAAGAGAAGGGTGAGAGAAAAATGGATAAGATTATTACCTTTGCCGTGCCGTGCTACAACTCGGCGGCCTACATGGATCACTGCATCCAGACCCTCCTGGAGGGGGGCGACGACATCGAGATCATCCTGGTGGACGACGGCTCCACCAAGGACGACACCCCTGCCATCTGCGACCGGTACGCCGACCAGTACCCCGACATTGTCAGGGTCATCCACCAGGAGAACGGCGGCCACGGCGAGGGCGTGAACCAGGGCATCCGCAACGCCTCGGGCATCTACTACAAGGTGGTGGACTCCGACGACTGGCTGGACGTGGACGCCCTCCACAAGGTGCTGGGCAAGCTGCGTGAGTTTGCCAAAATGGAGCGCCCGGTGGACATGGTCATCGCAAACTATGTCTATGAGCACGTGGAGGACAACACCCGCAAGGTTATGGGCTATGCCAATGTGTTCCCCAGAGACAGAATTTTTACCTGGAATGACATCGGCCGGTTCCGCGCTTCCCAGTATCTGCTGATGCACTCGGTTATCTACCGCACCAAGCTGCTGCGCAAGTGCGGCCTGGAGCTGCCCAAGCATACCTTTTATGTGGACAATATCTTTGTCTACCAGCCCCTGCCCTATGTCAAGACCATGTACTACATGGACCTGGATCTGTACCGGTACTTCATCGGCCGGGCGGACCAGAGCGTCAACGAAAAGGTGATGGTGAGCCGTGTGGACCAGCAGGTCCGGGTGACCCGCCTGATGATCGACGCCCACGACCTGCGCCGGGTGCTCGCCGTGCAGCCCAAGCTGGGCCGGTACATGCGCAACTACCTGGCCATGATGATGACCATCTCCTCCATCTTCCTCATCATCGACGGCTCGCCCGCCGCGCTGGGCAAAAAGACCGAGTTGTGGGAGTACCTCCGTTCGGTGGACGTCCGGCTCTACCACAAGCTCAAGTACCGGGCAGTGTCCTTTGTGGGCAACATCCCCGGCTACCAGGGCCGGAAGCTGTCCGTGGGGCTGTACCGTATGGCCCGGAAGATCTACAAGTTCAACTGATAAAAAACCGGCTGTTCCCTTGGGAACAGCCGGTTTTGCCGCGTCTCAGAGATGGCCTGCCTGCCTGAGCAGCTCGTGCTTGATGTCCCACAGCTTCTGAGACAGGTCCACATAGTAGTTGTGGGGGTTTTCAAACCGCTTGACCTCATCCCACTGGAGGTCAATCTGGGCGGCGCAGTAGGCCCGCATCTCAGTGATGGAGGGGGAGCGGTACACCAGCTTGCCCCCCTGGAAGATGGGTACCAGCAGCTCCACAGGGGTGAAATCGGTAACCGTCTTGCGTTTCCAGGTGGCCTCCGGATCAAAAAGCTCCAGAGGCCGGCTGGGATCGATGACCTCGTCATGGACGCAGATCAGGTCGGCCATGGCCTTGCCCGTCTCGTTCTCAAAGATGCGGTACACCTTCTTGAAGTGGGGGTTGGTGATTTTGGACGGGTTCTCCGAGATTTTGATTTTGGGGATAATATTGCCCGCCTCGTCCTCCACGGCGGCGAGCTTGTACACGCCGCCGAACACCGGCTCGCTCTTGGAGGTGATGAGCCGCTCGCCCACGCCGAAGGAGTCGATTCTGGCCCCCTGGAGCAGCAGGTCCCGGATGATATACTCGTCCAGGGAGTTGGAGGCCACAATGGAGCACTCGGTGAGTCCGGCTGCGTCCAGCATTTTCCGGGCCTTCCGGGACAGGTAGGTCAGGTCGCCGCTGTCCAGCCGGATGGCGCATTTGGTAATGCCCTGGGGCAGCAGAACCTCCTTGAAGGCGCGGATGGCGTTGGGCACGCCCGACTTGAGCACGTTGTAGGTGTCCACCAGAAGGGTGGCGGAGTGGGGGTAGAGCTGACAGTAGGTCTTAAAGGCGGTATACTCGTCGGGGAACATCTGAATCCAGGAATGGGCCATGGTGCCGCCGGCGGGAGAGCCGTACATCTGGTCGGCCAGGGTGCAGGCAGTACCCGCGCAGCCGGCGATATAGGCCGCCCGTGCGCCCAGCACGGCGCCGTCGCTGCCCTGGGCCCGGCGGGAGCCGAATTCGCTCACCGGCCGCCCGGCGGCGGCCCGGACAATTCGGTTGGCCTTGGTGGCAATGAGGGACTGATGGTTCAGGGTGAGAAGCAGGTAGGTTTCGATAAACTGGGCTTCAATGGCGGGGGCCCTGACCGTCATAAAAGGCTCGCCGGGGAAGATGGGGGTGCCCTCGGGCACGGCCCAGATGTCGCCGGTGAAGCGGAAGGTCCTCAGGTAGGACAGAAAGTCCTCACTGAAGGTGTTCTTGCCCCGGAGAAATTCAATGTCCTCCTCGTCAAAGCGCAGGTTTTCAATATACTCGATGACCTGCTCCAGACCGGCGGCAATGGCAAAGCCGCCTCCGTCAGGCACGGTGCGGAAAAACACGTCAAAGTAGCAGATCTGCTCCGACATACCGGCCTGGAAGTAGCCGTTTGCCATGGTGAGCTCGTAGAAGTCGCACAGCAGAGTATAGTTCATGGGATTCTTTTTCATCATTGCTCAGCCTTTCAGCGCACAGCGCAATTACGTCCGGTGGGTGACGGTCACCTGGATGCCCTCCAGCACGTCCAGACATTTTTGGTGGAGATCGGCATTGGAGGAGGCGGTGCAGGCGGCGTCCACCACGATCTCCGCCTCGGGCAGGGCCGCCTTGGCGATGACTGCGTTGGACAGCACGCAGATGTTGGACACCAGGCCCACCAGCTCAATCTGCCCGTAGTTCTGTCCCTTCAGCCACTCGCCCAGAGCCAGGGAGGGAAAGGTGGGCTTCTCAAAGCGGCGGTCGTCCTCCCGGGCAGCTCTGGCCGTCTCTCCGTACAGCGCCCAGCCCTCGCTGCCCCGAATGCAGTGGGCCAGAGGCAGCTTGCGGCCCTCCTGAGTGGAGAGGTAGTCGGGGGCGTGGGTGTCAAAGGTAAAGACCACATCGTCTCCGGCGGCGTGATAGGCGGCAATTTTGGCCGCAATGGGGACATCCAGCAGTTCCGCACCGGGGAAACCCAGAGCGCCGTCTACAAAATCCTTCTGATAGTCCACCACAATGAGCAGCTTTTTCATGGGGGCAAACCTCCTGAATGAAAATAGATGCCGGGCTGTATTTTCCCCATTATATGTGATTCCTGCCAAAAAAGCAAGGACAGCCGAGGGAAAGCGCGGTTCCTCTTCAAGTCCCGGAGGTTTTGGCGCGGGCATTTTCACAGAGCGTTGAAATTGCCGGCCGGATCTGTTAAAGTGGAGAAAAGGATAAATAAGGTTTCAAAAGGTGGTTAAGATGATAGATATCAGCGGTTGGATGCATGTTTTTTTGCAGAAATTAAATGAGACCTTTGGCGCCCGCGTCTGGTTTGCCGGTTTGCAGGGCAGCTATGGCCGTGGAGAAGCAACCCCGGCAAGCGATATTGATGCTGTTGTAATACTGGATAAACTGTCTGCTTTGGATATTCAGGCCTACAATACGATGCTGGATACCTTGCCCCACAGAGAACGGATTTGTGGGTTCCTTTCGGGAAAAGCAGAAATTTTGAACTGGGACCCGTCCGACCTTTTTCAGTTTTATTATGACACAACGCCCATCAAGGGAAGCCTTGATGAAGTGCTGGGCTCAATTGACGAAACCGCAGTCAGGAGAGCGATCAAAACCGGCGCCTGCAACATATTTCACGGATGTGTCCACAATATGCTCCATGAAAAGAGCGAGGATGTTTTACGGGGACTGTATAAGGCCGCCACTTTTGTTGTGCAGGCAGTTGTCTTTGAGCAGACGGGAACATATATCAAACATCAAAGAGAACTGCGCAGCGCCGCCCTTCCTGATGAACAGGCCGTTGTGGATACCTTTTTGAGCATAAAAAACGGCGGGGCCATTGATTTTCTCCCGATGTCCGAGACCTTGTTTGCCTGGGCGAAGAAATGGATTGACGGAAACGGTCAGATAAAGGATGAGCCGTTGAGCCGCTGCGATCCATAACAGAAATATGCCTCCCTCTGCCATTTTGGCGAAGGGAGGTCATTTTTATTCGGAATCAGGCCCAGAGGCAGAAGAACGGGGAAAAGCATGGCAGTCCGGCTCAGAGCACCTTTTCAAAGCAGGGGAAGCCGTCGGGACGGCCCTCCCGGTCGAAGTGGACCACGCCCACCTGGGTGAAGCCCTGGCTGCGAATCAGCGCCTGCATCCGGCCGTTGCGGGCGTAGGTGTCCAGATGAAAGGAGCGCAGACCCAGACGGCGGGCCATGGCCTCGCCAAACCGGAAGAAGCTCCGCCCCACGCCCCGGCGCTGGGCGGCCGGGTCTACTGCCAGCCGGTGGAGCACCATGGCAGGGCCGGGGACTGCCCAGGGGAGCGGGGCGTACTCGGGGGCCTGCTCCTGGTTGAAACATGCCGCCCCCAGGATGGCCCCATTCCCGTCCACCGCAACGTACAGCTCACCACGGGCCTGGTCGGCGGCGTAGTGAGCCCGGGTGGGGTAGTCCTCTCCCCACTGGGGATTGCCCAGGGCCTGCATATGGGCCGCCGCCCGCTGTACCAGTGCCCAGACCGCGTCCACGTCCTCCGGGCGGGCAAGACGAATTCCCGTCATATTCGCTTCACTTCCTCTGAAATTCTTTCCCACAGTATACTCCGCCAAGACAGGAAAGGGAAGAAAAACTTGACAACCCGCCGGGAACAGGATATGGTGAACCTGGAGATGAAGCCGCAGAGGGCGGACGGACTGACCGGACAGTCCGGGGAAATGGGAGAAAGGAGATGCCCATGGAACGATTGACAGCGCTGTTTCAAGAGGGAAAAGTCTGCCTGGACCGGCGGAGGCCGGCAGCCCTGGCGGCGATGCTGGCCGCGGTGATGCTCATCACCTCCGCCTGCACTTTTGGAGCACCGGCGGACACATCCACCCCTGCTCAGAGCGAAGAACCGGATAGCACCCCGCAGCCCACGGAGACCGCCGGGGCGGAGCTGTCCCGGGACTGGACTCAGGTGAGCGGCAGGCTGTACAGGCGCGGCTGGCAGGTGGACTACCAGCTGGCCCTGCCGGAGGAGTACAGCGGCGATGTTGAGAGAGGGATTACCTCAGTGACGCTGGGCATGGGAGGCTGTTCCCTGGCTTTCCTTGCAGAGAATGAAGTGCCCAGGGCGGCGGCGGTCCTTGGCGGCAGGACGGTCCGGATCGAGAATCTGGACGCCGACGGAAAGCCCATTGATGATGAAGCGTCCTCTGGCGCTGAGAATACGGACGGCATTGTGTGCACCGGCTGGTACATCCCACTGGATGGGGAGCGGCGGCTCCGGCTGCTGTGGCCCGCGGCGGCGGCGGAGCTTGGGGAACAGGTGGCGGCCAGCGTCACATGGAGCAGCCTGGAGAACAACCCTGAGCCCGATCTGCCCCTGCCCACGGCGGAACAGATGGGCCTTGCCGGCGAGGCGGCCGAGCTGTTTGACGCCCTGCAGGCCCAGTATGCCGACCCGGAGCAGATTCCCGTGCGTACCCACCTGAACGACGTGATGATTCCCTCCTTCACCATTTGGGGCAGCTATGAGGAGGACGGAGATACGGTGCTGGTGTGCAGCGTCAACGAGGGGTTTTACTACACCGTCCAGCTGGATGGCAGCTGCGATGGATGGGGCGGCGGAGGCAGTCCCACCGCCTTCCGGGGACGTTACGATGCGGATGGAACTTTCCGGGTGACGGAGATCATAGCGGCCGCGGACGGCGAGGGCTATGCCTACTCCATCCGGCAGATGTGCGGCCCGCTGGAGGAGCTGGCGGAGTGGCTGATCAGCGGCGAAGGGGAGCAGCCGGAACCCATCTGGGACGAGATGCCCGACCAGAACGAGATGATGCGCATCTACCTGGCTGATCTGGGCCGGATGGTGACAGCAGGCGCCTTCGACTAACAGCAAACGACAAAAAACGGTCCCGGAGCTATGCTCCGGGACCGTTTGATTTAACTTACTCCTCAGCCTGCATGGCCTTGGCGGCGGCGATGGCCTTCTGCCCCAAAAAGCCGGGGCTTTTTGGGGACCCCCTGCCTTTTATCTGCACGGGCGGAATGAATCCGCCCGGCATCAAGGTTTTGCCTGCGGCAAAACGCTTGGGCCGCCGCCAGCGGCTAAGATGAGGCCAGCTTACTCCTCGGCCTGCATGGCCTTGGCGGCGGCGATGGCCTTCTCCTGGACGGCGGGAGGCGCGTCCTCATAGCGGACAAAGTGGAAGGTGAAGGAGCCGCGGCCCTGGGTCATGGACCGCAGGTCGATGGCATAGCGGCTCATCTCGGCCATGGGCACCTCGGCCTCAACCACCTGGTTGCCGTCGTGGTCGGGATTCATGCCCATCACGCGGCCGCGGCGCTTGTTCAGGTCGCCGATAACGTCGCCCATGTAGTTGTCGGGGATGGTGACCTTCAGCTCGCCGATGGGCTCCAGCAGAACGGGGCTGGCATCGGGCAGACCGGCCTTGTAGGCCAGCTGAGCGGCGGTCTTGAAGGCCATTTCGGAGGAGTCGACGGGGTGATAGGAGCCGTCGAACAGGGTGGCCTTCAGGTTGACCACCGGGTAGCCGGCCAGCACGCCGTGCTGCACGGCCTCCCGCAGGCCCTTCTCAACGGCGGGGAAGAAGTTCTTGGGCACCGCGCCGCCGAAGACCTCCTCGCAGAACTCCAGCTCCTCGCTCTCGCCAGGCTCGAAGCGGATCTTGACGTCGCCGAACTGGCCGTGGCCGCCGGACTGCTTCTTGTGGCGGCCCTGGACCTCCACTTTCTTGCGGATCTTCTCACGGTAGGGCACCCGGGGCTCGGACAGGGTGGCGTCCACGCCGAAGCGGCTCTTCAGCCGGGAGAGCAGCACGTCCATCTGCATATCGCCGGTGCCGGAGATGACCATCTGGTGGGTCTCGGCGTTGTTGGCCCAGGTGAAGGTGAGGTCCTCCTCGTTCATGCGGGTCAGGCCGGCGGCTACCTTGTCCTCCTGCCCCTTGGTCTTGGGGGCGATGGCCACGGAGTAGCAGGGCTCGGGGAAGGGAAGGGGCTCCAGCTTGACCACCTTGCGGGCGTCGCAGAGGGTGTCGCCGGTCTTCAGCTTGTCCATCTTGCCGATGGCGCCGATGTCGCCGCACTGAAGCTCCTTGACCTCATCGGCCTTCTTGCCGGTCATCACATACAGGCGGCCCAGCTTTTCGGTAGCGCCGGTGCGGGCGTTGACCATGGGCATGTCGGGCTTGATGGAGCCGGAGAGCACCTTGACATAGGAGTACTTGCCGTACTGGTCAGAGGTGGTCTTGAACACAAAGGCGGTGGGCAGGGCGCCGGGGGAGGAGACAAAGTCGTCCAGCTCGCCCTCGGCGTTCTCGGCCACCAGGGGCCGCCCCTCCAGGGGATTGGGCAGCAGCTCCACAATGGTGTCCAGCAGCATGCGGGTGCCCAGGCCGGACATGGCGCTGCCGCACAGCACCGGGAACAGAGACAGGTCCTTTACGCCCTGGCGCAGGCCCTGGATCATCTCGGCGTAGGTGAAGTCCTCGCCGGAGAAATACTTGTCCATGAACTCCTCGCTGGTCTCGGCCACCGACTCCTTCAGGGCGTCGTACAGCTCGTCCAGCACGGCCTTTTTGTCCTCGGGAACGTCGATCTCCTGGCGGGAGCCCTTGACAAACTCAAAAGCCCGCTTGTGGAGCACGTCGATGATGCCGATGACCTTCTTGTCCGCGTCCCAGATGGGAGCCACCAGGGGGGCGATGTTCTTGCCGAACCGCTCCCGCAGGGTTGCAAAGGCGGCGTTATAGTCGGAGTTGTCCTCGTCGGTCTTGGAGATGTAGAGCAGACGGGGCATCTTGCGGCTCTCGCAGAGCTTCCAGGCCTTCTCAGCGCCCACGCTCATACCGCCCTTGGCGGAGCAGACGATAATGGCGGCGTCGGCGGCCTGCATGGCCTCAATGACCTCGCCGGAGAAATCAAAATAGCCGGGAGTGTCCAGAATATTGATCTTACAGCCGTCATATTCCACCGGGGCCACGGCCAGGGAGATGGAAATCTGGCGCTTGGTCTCCTCGGGATCATAGTCGCACACGGTATTGCCATCGGGGACCTTGCCCAGCCGGGCGGTGCCGCCGGTCAGATACAGCATACTCTCTGCCAGGGAGGTCTTTCCGTTTCCGCCGTGCCCCAGCAGGCAGATATTACGAATGTTTTGCGCGGAATAGCTCATACGTTGTTTCCACTCCTTACTTTTAGGGTCAATCCGGCCAGCCAAACCTGGGCTGGCCTGCGATATTAGTCATTATACACCAAAGAGTGCGGTCTGACAACTTATATTTTTAGAAAGAATATAGAACGAGACTGAGGGAGTCTCTGGACATGGGGCGGAAAGTTATTATTTTGACAAAGTGAAGGGGACAAGGGGCATTTTTGGCAGAAATTCAGGTGGACACAGGGCAAAATGTGGGATACTATAACCTATGGAAGATGACAGATAAAAACGGAGAAAGCGAGAAAGTATGGCCAAGAAAAAAGTGGAACAGATTATTACCGGCATATTCCAGGGCACCAGCCGGGGCTTCGGCTTCCTGACGCCTGAGGATGGAAAGAGCCGGGAGGACGACTATTTTATCCCGCCCAGAGCCACCGGCGGGGCCTGGGACGGGGACAAGGTTCAGGCCGCGCCCGACCCGGAGACGCCCTGGGAGGAGGGAAGGCGCACCGCCTCGGTGGTCCGGGTGGTGGAGCGGACCAACAAATTTGTCACCGGTACGGTGGAAAAGCTGGGCCGGGACCTGTGGCTCAAGCCCGACTCGGACAAGCTGCCCGGACCCATCAAAATCTCCGGCAAGGCCAGGGGCGTGCGCGTTGGCGAGAAGGCTGCCGTGGAGATGCTGGGGTATGGCACAGCAAAGACGCCGCCTATGGGAGCCCTGCGGGAGACCTTTGGCCCTGCGGGCACCCGGCAGTCCTCTACCGCCGCCATTCTCTACCACTATGAAATTGAGCCTGAGTTCCCGCCTGCCGTGCTGGATGCGGCGGCCAGAGCGCCCCGTGAGGTGGAGAAGGACGTCCTGACCGGGCGCACCGACCTGCGGGACAGGATGATCATCACCATTGACGGCGCCGCCTCCAAGGACCTGGACGATGCGGTGAGCCTGGAGCGGGACGAGCAGGGCCGCTGGGTGCTGGGGGTCCACATCGCCGACGTGAGCCACTATGTGCAGGAGAAGTCCCCGCTGGATCTGGAGGCCTGGGAGCGGGGCACCTCGGTGTACTTTGCCGACAAGGTCATTCCCATGCTGCCCGTGGAGCTGTCCAACGGTATCTGCTCCCTGAATCCGGGCGTAGACCGGCTGACCATCTCCTGCTTCATGACCCTGGCCGCCGACGGCCGGGAGGAGGAACACACCATCTGCAAGAGCGTCATCCGATCCACCGAGCGGATGACTTATGAGGACTGCAACAGGCTTCTGGCCGGAGAGGCCCCGGATCTGGAAAAGCGGTACGACAATATTCTGCCCATGCTCAGGGACATGGCCGTCCTGGCCAGGGTGCTGGAGAAGCGCCGGAAGCTCCGGGGCAGCCTGGACCTGGAGACCAGCGAGAGCTATATTGTCTGCGACGGGAACGGCAAGCCGGTGGATGTCAAAGTACGGAAACGGGGGGAAAGCGAGGCTCTCATCGAGTCCTTTATGCTCTCCGCCAACGAGTGTGTGGCCAGGCACCTCTTCGACCGGCACAAGCCCGCCGTCTACCGGGTCCACGAGAAGCCCAGCCAGGACAAGGCGGAGGGGCTCAGGACCATGCTGGCCCCCTTCGGGTATACCTTCCGGGAGGCGGACAGCTTTGTCCTCCAGAAGATTCTGGAGGACGTCAAGGGCAAGCCGGAGGCCCCCATCGTCAGCACCATGGTGCTCCGCTCCCTGATGAAGGCCCGGTATGACGTACAGAACCTGGGCCACTTCGGCCTGGCGGCCAAATACTACTGCCACTTCACCAGCCCCATCCGCCGCTACCCCGACCTGATGGTCCACCGGGTGCTTACCCAGGAGCTTGCCGACGAGGCCGACCCGGCCAACGTGGGCAGAACCATGCCCTGGGAGAAGCGGATGGCGTCGGTGGCCGCCCGGGCGGCGGAGCAGTCCTCCCAGCGGGAGGTGGCGGCCCAGAACGCCGAGCGCGAGATTGAGAAGCTCTACATGGCCGAGTATATGCTTGCCCACGTGGGGGAGACCATGGCTGGCACTGTGTCCGGCGTGACCAAGTTCGGCCTGTTCGTCATGCTGCCCTCGGGCGTGGAGGGGCTTATCCCCGCCGAGGCCCTGCCCCGGGACCACTACCATCTGGACGACCAGCGCATGGCCCTCCGGGGGGAGCACACGGGACGGGTGTTCTCCTTTGGCATGCCCCTGACCGTGGTGTGCGCCGCCGCCGATCCGGGCAGCGGGCAGATTACCTTCCATCTGGACGGCATGGAGCCGGAAACTGTCCCTGAACGCCCGGATACACTCCGGCAGGGCCGCCGGACTCCGGGCGCCCGGTCTGCCGCCCGCCGGAGCAGCGAGCACCGGAGCAATGAGCGCAGGAGCGGCGGGGAGCGCCGCAGCCGTCCACCCCGCCACAAGCCGGGCAAAGGCGGCAAGAGACGGGGCTGAGCCGTAGAAATAAAAAAGCGTGTCCGCTGTCTGTGACAGCGGACACGCTTTTTTGCGGAACAGTCAGAACTGGAAGACCACGCCGATAACCGCAGCTGCGGCAATATACACGATGGGATGGAGCTTTTTCAGCGCCTTCACCTGCATACAGATAAAGATTGCGGCGGCCAGAATGACGCCCTTCCAGTTGATGATGGCGGTGAGGGAGTTCCAGCCCGTCCAGGCCGCGCCGGTGAGCAGAGCGATTTGGGCCACCGACAGGCCGGCGGCGGCGATGAGCCCGGTGGAGGCGGGCCTCAGGCCGGAGAATACGCCGTCCACCACCCTGCTCTGGCGGAATTTTTGCAGGAATTTGGCGATGATGAGGATCACCAGGATGGAGGGGGCCACCAGGCCGAGGGTGGCGATGACCGCGCCCACGATGTTTCCGCCAGGCAGGCCGGTCTGGCCGCCAATGGTAAAGCCCACGTAGGTGGCCATATTAATCCCCATGGCGCCGGGGGTGGACTCGGACACGGCCACCATATTGGCCAGGTCGGCGGCGGAGAACCAGCCGGTCACATCGCCCAGGTGGCGCAGAAAGGGCAGGGTAGCCAGGCCGCCGCCTATGGCGAAGAGACCTACCTTAAAAAATTCGTAGAACAGGCGGAAGAATATCATTTCGCCGCCTCCTTTCCCCGGTTCAGATAGCGGATGCAGGAGGTGATGGCCAGGCCGCACACGCCGGACAGAACAACCAGCAGCACCGGAGACAGCCCCACAAAGGCGGACAGCACCAGTACCACCAGGAAGATAACCGCAGACCACCAATTGACCACCGAGCCCTTTGCCAGCTTGATGACGCTGGAGAAGATCAGGGCGCAGACACAGGCGCGGATACCGGCAAAGGCGTGGATGACCACCGGGAACTCGGCAAAGTTTTGGAGAAAAGCGGCGATGATGCAGATGATTACAAGAGAGGGGAACACCACGCCCAGGGTGGCGATGGTGCCGCCCAGACATCCGGCCTGGGTGTACCCCACAAAGGTGGCGGTGTTCACCGCGATGATACCGGGGGTGCACTGTCCCACAGCATAGTAATCAGCCAGCTGGTCCTCAGTGGCCCAGCCCCGCTTCTCCACTACCTCGCGCTGGAGAATGGGCAGCATGGCATACCCGCCGCCGAAGGTGCAGGCGCCAAGCTTGGCAAAGGTTAAAAACAGGTCCAAATAGCGGTTCAAAATACTCAGCCTCTTCCGTTATTGAATATGTTCAGCTTACTCGCGCGCCTGGTGCCGGCCGTTTCCGTAGCCGTGGTGGCCGGCCTGGCCGCCATTGTGGGCGGAGCCGCCGCATGACGACTGGCTTTGCTGGTCGGACGATGTCACGGCATCACCGGAGGAGAGCGCGGCGATTCTGGCCCGGATTTCTTTCATGGACATGGCCTGAACCTCCTCAGCCGTGATGGAGGGGTCCAGGGCCTGAAGCTCCAAAAATGCCCGGTACTTGCCCACCGACATGCCTGCGTGGTGCGCCGCTTCCACCTCTGCGCCGCTGCCCTCGTGGCAGTACACCCGTCCGGCCCCCTGGGCGCAGGCCTGGGCGGCGGAGAGCAGCTGGGCGCTCTTATCCGGATCACGGCAGGCCACAGTGATGGACACGGTGCCGTCGGCTGCCAGATAGGCGGACACGGTTTCACTGGAGAGAATTGTCTCCAGCGCCTGGGTGTAGGGCTGGAAGGCCACGTCCAGAGAGCTGGCCAGGGCCTCTCCCTCCGGGTTATAGCCCTGCACTGAGATAACCCGATCCAGCCGGTTGAGGGACAGCTCCAGGGAGGGGTTCACATCCACGCTGATGGCGGACACCGGCACCAGCAGGGTGTAATACCCTCCGGCTCCCAGCAGCACCAGCAGACAGGCCGCGGCGGCCGCAACAGTCCGGCGCCGTGCCCCCAGCCGGCGCCGCAGCCGGCGCCCCAACCGCCGGAGGGAGCATTGTCGCACAGGCCGTCGCCATCGGCGTCCACAAATCCCAGGCCGCAGCCGTGGTAACTGGCGCCGCAGTTGTCGCACACGCCGTCATTGTCAATATCCGCATAGTTTGAACCATGGACAGTGACATGGCGGGCGGTGCCGTAGTTATCACATACACCGTCCCGGTTAGCGTCCACAAAGCAGCTGCCGTGTCCCCGACCAGCGGCAAACGCGCCTGCGGTGATCGCAGTGAGAACCAATACCACAGCCAGAGTACCAATCAATACCTTTTTCATCTTCTTACCCTCCGTATTGTGAGATAACCCTCAGGGGGTTTCGACCATAATACGATTGAGAAAGGAGATTCCATTCCGTTCACAAAAATTTTCCCTTATTTTTCTGCCGGTTCCGGGCCCCAGGGCGGGCAGCGGGGGAAGGATCGGTTTAGTTCAGAGTTTCCAGCTCCTCCAGCCAGAGCCGCGCAGAGGCATCACTGGGCATCCGCCAGTCGCCCCGGGGGGACAGGGTCACCGAGCCCACCTTGGGGCCGTCGGGCAGACAGGAGCGCTTGAACTGCTGGGTAAAGAAGCGCCGGTAGAAGTTTTTCAGCCACTTGAGAATGACAGACCGGTCGTACCGGTCCCCCAGTGCCTGCTCAGCCAGACGGAACACCTTCCGGGGCGGGAAGCCCCAGCGGACAATATAGTAGAGGAAGAAATCGTGGAGCTCGTAGGGACCCACCAGGTCCTCGGTGCGCTGGGCAATTTCGCCCCCCACGGCGGGAAGCAGCTCGGGGGACACGGGGGTGTCCAGAATGTCCTCCAGCACATGGGACAGACGGGGGTCCTCCGCCACCTTGTCCCCGGCCACAAAGGCCACCAGATGGCGCACCAGGGTCTTGGGAATGGAGGCGTTGACGCCGTACATGGACATGTGGTCGCCGTTGTAGGTGGCCCAGCCCAGAGCCAGCTCGCTCAGGTCGCCGGTGCCCACCACCAGGCCGCCGCACTGGTTGGCGATGTCCATCAGAACCTGGGTCCGCTCTCTGGCCTGGCCGTTTTCAAAGGTCACGTCGTGATTGTCCATGGACTGGCCGATGTCCTTGAAGTGCCGCTTCACCGCCTCGCCGATGTCGATGCGCTTCAGGGTGGCGCCCAGCCGGCCGGCCAGCTCCACGGCGTTGTCCCGGGTGCGGTCGGTGGTGCCGAAGCAGGGCATGGTCACCGCAATGATGTCCGACGCGGGCCGGTCCAGCAGCTTCATGGCCACGGCGGCAATGAGGATGGCCAGGGTGGAGTCCAGCCCGCCGGACAGGCCCACCACCGCGGCAGAGGCATGGGTGTGCTCCAGACGGCGCTTCAGGCCCAGGGCGGCGATCTTCAGAATCTCGTCGCACCGCTCGGCCCGGTCTGCACTGTCCTCCGGCACAAAGGGGGTGGGGGAGAAGCGGCGGGTGAGCCGGGTCTCCTCCAGCTCCAGCTCAAAGCCGACGCGCCCAATCCCCGGGGCCTCTTGGGCGGGGACATAGGTGTTCATCCGCCGCCGCTCGTACACCAGCCGGTCCACATCGATTTCACTGACGGTCAGGCCGCAGGCAAAGCGCCGCTCGGCCAGCAGGGCGCCGTTTTCCGCGATGAGGTTATGTCCGGCAAAGACCATGTCGGTGGTGGACTCCCCCTCGCCGGCGTCGGCATACACATAGCCGCACACCAGTCGGGCGGACTGGCCGGTAACCAGGGCCCGGCGGTACTCCGCTTTGCCCACCACCTCGTCGGAGGCGGACAGATTGAGCATCACCGTGGCGCCGGAGGCAGAGAGCAGGCCGGAGGGGGGCTGGGTGCCCCACAGATCCTCGCAGATCTCCACGCCGATGACCAGGTTGGGCATGGACTCACAGCCGAAGAGCTGGCGGGCGCACAGGACCGTATCCTGGCCGCACAGCGGGACATAGGCGTCCACGCCCTGGCCGGAGGAAAACCATCTGGCCTCGTAGAACTCGCCGTAATTGGGCAGGGCAGTCTTGGGAACCAGGCCTAAAATATTTCCTCTGTGTATAACTACTGCACAGTTATACAGTTTGTTGTCCCATTTGTTCCGCACCGGCAGACCCAGCGCAGTGACCATGTCCAGATTTCGGGTGGCTTCCAGCACGGTGGAAAGGGCCTCCTCCGCGCCCTGGAGCAGGGTGTCCTGGAGGAACAGGTCCCCGCAGGTGTACCCGGTAAGGCACAGCTCGGGCAGAACCAGCACCTTGACCCCCTGCTTGGCCGCCTCCCGCATCAGGGTGAAGCAGGCCTCCGCGTTGTGGCGGCAGTCTGCCACCCTGATTTCAGGCGTGCCCGCCGCAACTTTGATAAATCCGTCCCGCATATCAACAACCTCCTTGACGAGGAAAATATAATTCCGATTTTAATACCATATTCTACCCCAATCCAGGTGGGATTGCAACCGCTCTCCCCTGCCGGAGGGACAAAAACTGCCCCGGAGCACTGCGCGGGGAGAGGGGAAAAACAGGCTTACTCAGTCAGGTCCAGAATCCAGTTGAGCCAGCCGATGATGGTGGAAGCCCGGCGGAAGTAGGTGCTGTCCGAGGCCACATGATAGAGGCCGGAGGCCTTCATAATTTCCACCACAGCCCCGGCGGGGGGCATCTCCCCGCTGCGCAGGCACAGACGCATGGTCTCCCGGAAGGCCCGGTGGCCCAATATCTGGCTTGCCAGAGCCAGCTGCCTCTCCCGCAGGTCCATGGAGAGGATACGCCGCCCAAGGGACGTCAGGCGGAAGCACACCGCGCCGTCCTTCCTGTCCTTCTCCATCAGGCCCAGGTACCGGCCTGCGTCAGTGTAGTAGTTGGTCTGACGGGCGTCAAAGGCGTACTCGGCGGTGATTTCATCCCGGGTCATGTCCCGGCCGGAGAGAAGCTCGGCCAGGTTGACCACCCGGGCCATGCTGTTGGCCTGGGGGAAGGAGATCTCCGGCTCGGGCAGGAGAGGGGCGGCGGTCAGCAGCCGGCCAATGTCCGAGCGGGTGATGCCGGTGGTCAGAGTATAGCTGCACTGCTTCACCAGGCGGAGGGAGCAGTACCGCTCCGGCTGCTCAAAGCGGTACTCGTACAGGTGGAACACGCCGTTGGTGAACACCAGAAACACGCTCTTCACCGGCTTGGTCACCCGCTCCGACCACACCCGGTAGGGGTAGTAGAGCTGGCGGACCAGGAAATCGTCGGCCAGGTCCCGCTTGGCCTCAAAGAGGGAGAGAAAGCGGCGGCCCTCACAGGCGGCGTCAATCTCAATCTGGGCGTTGTTCACCACAACCTCACGTGCGCCGCCGGGCACGTCAATGGAGAAGGAGAAGCGGCCCGAGCCCATGCGGCCGCTGACTGTGGGCACCACAGCATGGTCCTCCAGAAAATCCTCCAGAATCCCGCAGGCCGCCGCGCAGTTGAGGGCGATGGCCTCGCTGACCAGGAACCGGGGGGCCAGGCTCTGGAGTCCCACGGGGAGCCGTACCCGCCTGGGCGCGCCCCGGGGCGGCTCAAAGTCGTGGTAGGCGGCAAAAGGGGCGATGACATAATCCCCCCGGGTCACCGGCAGGATGGCCAGTCCGTTGTCCGCGAACAGGGCGGGCAGGTTGACCCGGTGGTCGAACTTGGTCATGAGCCGGGGCTCGCGGAACTCCTTGATCTGGTTGGCGGAGATAAAAAACTGTCCGTCCGCCGCAATGCGGCTGAGAATGTCATACTTCTGAAAGAGGGCTTCCCAGGCGCTGTCGTTAAGTCCCATAGTTGCGCACCAGCACCTCCTCAATGGCGCCCCGGCGGCTGGCCACCGAGTTGACCGCCCGCCGGGCCTGGACAAGGGAGACGCGGTAGGAGCCGTACAGCTCCCGGATGAAGGGGGTGGCCGAGTTGGAGAGGAGGAACTTCACCCCGCGGGCGGTAAGGGCGTCGCAGCACTCCTTGAGCCGCACCTGCTCTTCCCGGCCGAAGCCGCCCTTGTTGTATCCGGTGAAGCTGGCCGTGTCGGACACGGGGTCATAGGGCGGGTCCAGATACACAAAGCCGCCCTTGGGCACCTGCTCCAGCACGGCGGCAAAGTCTCCGCTGAAAAAGGTAATGTCGCAGGAGTTGAAGTACCGGCTCACACCCCGGATGGTCTGCTCATTGACGATATTGGGCCGGCGGTAGTGGCCGTAGGGGGAGTTGAAGGCCCCCGAGGCGTTGACCCGGAAGAGACCGTTGTAGCAGGTCTTGTTGAGGTAGAGCAGCCGGGAGGCCTTCTCCACGTCGGACAGGGCGGCATAGGCCGCCTTGTCCCGGTCCAGGTCCCGGATGCGGTAGAAGTACTCCGGGGTGTTCTCGTGGCGGGACAGGTGCTCGATGAGGGCGTCGGCATTCTCCTTGATGACCCGGTAGACCGTCATCAGATCCTGGTTCAGGTCGTTGACCAGAGCCCGTTTGGGCTGAAGGGCAAAGAGAACCGCGCCGCCGCCCAGGAAGGGCTCGCAGTAGGTGGTCATCCGCTTGGGGATTAGCGGGAGGATCTGAGGCAGCAGCTGCCGCTTTCCCCCCACCCACTTGACCACAGGGGCCGCATGGGCGATGTATTCCACGGCCGGTTCCTCCTTTCAAACAAAATACCTTAATACTCTAACACATGTTCGCCTGTTTGGGTACCTCTATTTTTCGCACAAATCTTTTTTTCTCCGGCCCGGGAAAAACTGCCGCAACAGCACCAAAAAGCCCCGGCCTTTCGGCCGGGGCTTTTTGGGTGTGTGTTGTTCTGCAAAGGTGTTGGAGAGGGATTGGTTGTGTTGGGAGGATTTTAGTTTCTTCTTCCTGAATCCAGCTATATCATAACCAATAATTAAGACTAAATCATGAAGCCTTTGTGAATAATCTATGAATTAGAAGGAAAGGCTAAATCGCTGTCTAAAATATCTCCATATTTTGCAGGTATGGGGATTGACACCCTCAACACAGGGGTAGTATAATTCACCCCGGGAAATTTTATTTACCTCCTGACAACAGATAACAGATAACAGATAAAAGTGAAGGTGGACAGACATGGATACGGAAAAGCGGCTCTGGCACACGCTGGAGTCCGGCCAGGTCCTCTCCCAGCTGAAGAGCAGCCGGCAGCAGGGCCTCTCCGGGACGGAGGCGGCGCGGCGCCTGGAGCAGTACGGCCCCAACGCCCTGAGCGAGGGCAAAAAGAAGACGGTGCTCCAGGTGTTCCTGGAACAGTTCAAGGACCTGATGGTGATGATTCTCATCGCTGCGGCCCTTATCTCCCTGGCGACCGGAGAGGCGGAGAGCACCATCGTCATTTTCGCGGTGCTCATCCTCAACGCCGTGCTGGGTACGGTGCAGCACTTCAAGGCGGAGAAGTCCCTGGAGAGCTTAAAGGCCATGTCGGCGCCCAGCGCCAAGGTGATACGGGACGGCGCCCGCACCACCGTGTCCTCGCCCCAGGTGGTTCCCGGCGACATTGTGGAGCTGGAGGCCGGCGACATGGTGGTGGCCGACGGCCGGATTCTGGAGAACTACTCCCTGAAGGTCAACGAGAGTTCCCTTACCGGCGAGAGCGAGGCGGTGGAGAAAACCGCCGGCGCGATCCCCCAGGCCGACGTGGCCCTGGGAGACCGGAAGAACATGGTGTTCTCCGGCTCCCTGGTGACCTACGGCCGGGCGGTCTTTGTGGTCACCGGCACCGGCATGGACACCGAACTGGGCAAGGTGGCCGCCCTGATGAATCAGACCCAGCAGCGCAAGACCCCTCTCCAGCAGAGCCTGGATAACTTCTCCAAAAAGCTGGCCATTATCATCATGGTCATCTGCGCGCTGGTGTTCGGCCTGGCCCTGTACCGTCAAAAGCCCATTCTGGACGCGCTGATGTTCGCCGTGGCGCTGGCTGTGGCAGCAATTCCCGAGGCTCTGTCCTCCATTGTCACCATCGTGCAGGCCATGGGCACTCAGAAGATGGCCAAGCAGAACGCCATCATGAAGGACCTGAAGGCGGTAGAGACATTGGGCGCGGTGTCGGTCATCTGCTCGGACAAGACGGGCACTCTGACCCAGAACAAGATGACGCCCCAGAAGCTCTACGCCGACGGCATGCTGTTGGACAGCGACCGCCTGGACCTGGCCAACGACGTGCAGCGCCTGCTGCTGAAAGAGGCCCTGCTGGCCAGCGACGCCACCACCGACAAGGAGACCGGCACCGAGATTGGCGACCCCACCGAGGTGGCCCTGGTGATGCTGGGCGACCGCATCGGTGTGGACGAGGTGCTCTACCGGAAGCAGCACCCCCGGCTCAGCGAGCTGGCCTTTGACTCTGACCGGAAGCTGATGAGCACCCTCCACGACATTGAGGGCGTGCCCACCATGTACACCAAGGGCGCCATTGACGTGCTGCTGGAGCGCTCGGCCTGGCTTCTAACCAGCCAGGGTAAGGTAGAGATGACCGATGAGCGCCGGGCGGAGATTGCCCGGGTGAACATGGAACTGTCCCAGCAGGGGCTGCGGGTGCTGTCCTTCGCCTGCAAGGAGCTGGAGGCGGTGCGTCCCCTGACCCTGGAGGACGAGCGGGAGTTCACCTTTGTGGGCCTCATCTCCATGATCGACCCGCCCCGGCCCGAGGCCATCCAGGCCGTGGCCGATGCCAAGCGGGGGGGCATCCGCACCATTATGATTACCGGTGACCACAAGATCACCGCCTCCGCCATCGCCAGACAGCTGGGCATCTTCCGGGAGGGGGATGAGGCGCTGTCCGGCGTGGAGCTGGACGCTATGAGCGACCAGGAGCTGGACCAGCGTCTGGAGAAGATTTCGGTCTATGCCCGGGTGTCCCCCGAGAACAAGATCCGCATTGTAGGGGCCTGGCAGCGGAAGGGCCGCATCGTGTCCATGACCGGCGACGGCGTCAACGACGCCCCCGCTCTCAAGGCCGCCGACATCGGCGTGGCCATGGGCATCACCGGCACCGAGGTCAGTAAGGACGCCGCGTCCATGATCCTCTCCGACGACAACTTCGCCACCATCGTCAAGGCAGTGGTCAACGGCCGGGGTGTGTACACCAATATCAAGAACGCCATCAACTTCCTGCTCTCGGGCAACATGGCGGGTATCTTCTGCGTGCTCATCACCTCTCTGGCCAACCTGCCCATGCCCTTCGCGGCGGTGCATCTGCTGTTTATCAACCTGCTCACCGACTCCCTGCCCGCCATCGCCATCGGCGTGGAGCCGGCGGGGAAGGGGCTGCTGGACCAGAAGCCCAGAGACCCCAAGGAGCCCATTCTCACCCGCTCCCTGCTTACCCGCATTATGGTCTACGGCGCCCTCATCGCCGCCGCCACCATGGCCGCCTTCTTTGTGGGCCTGAACAGCGGCGGGGACGCCCTGGCTATGACCATGGCCTTCTCCACCCTGACCCTGGCCCGGCTGTTCCACGGCTTCAACTGCCGGGGCGAGTCCTCCCTGTTCCGCCTGGGCCTGACCACCAACAAGGCCAGCCTTGGGGCCTTTGCGGCCGGCGTGGTGCTTCTGGCCGCAGTGCTCTTCATCCCCGGCCTGACCGGCCTGTTCCAGGTGGCGCCGCTCACCCTGCCTCTGGCGGGGGCCATTGCGGGGCTGGCTTTTGCGCCCACCCTTGTCATCCAGGTGTGGAAGGTCATTCGAGACCTGAGGAAGGGCCGCTGAGCTTAAAAGTATATGATATGAAATGAACCGGGGTCCGGTCCGCATTGCCTGCGGTCCGGACCCCGGCTTGTTATTCCCGCATGTCGCACCGGGCATGGAAATCCACGTACTGGGACTCGGCCTGGACCACCAGGCGGCGGACGCCGTCTCCGCTCAGATCCAGCTCGGCGGGAAGGATGAACCGAACTCCCTCCGCCTGGACATCCATGGGCCGGGCGCCGTGGTGGGCGGGCAGGAGCAGGGTGCGCATCCCGCGGGGAAAGGCTCGGCCCTCCTGGTCCAGCTCCAGCAGGGTGATGGCCACGGCGGTGCGGGTGTCGGGCGGAACGGCGGGCAGGGTGAAGGAAAATTCCGCCACGCAGCCGCCGGCGGCCGGCGGGATGCTCCCCAGACAGTGCACCAGCAGCCCGTCCCGGGCGCCTATCTGTACATGCTGCCGCTTGGCGCACGCTTCTTGGGTGTGTTCCATAACAGTACCGCCTCTCAGCAAAATTCATACGCCCAGTTCCGGCGTATGTACCTGGTAATCGGGCGGCGGGCGGCGGCACAAAAAAGCTGGAAGAGACGGGAGTACCGTCCCTTCCAGCCTATGTTCACCGCACCTGTCCTGTGCCGTAGATGATGTACTTGGAGCTGGTCAGCTCCTCCAGCCCCATGGGGCCCCGGGCGTGCATCTTCTGGGTGGAGATGCCGATTTCCGCACCCAGACCGAACTCAAAGCCGTCGGTAAAGCGGGTGGAGGCGTTGACGTACACCGCCGCCGCGTCCACCTCGTCCAGGAAGCGCTGGGCGGCAAAGTAGTCGGCGGTGACAATGGCCTCCGAGTGGCCGGTGCCGTGGGCGGCGATGAAATCCGTGGCCTCATCCTGGTCCTCCACCACCTTGACGGCCAGGATATAGTCGCCGTACTCCGTGTCCCAGTCCTCCGCGGTGGCGGGCACCGCGTCGGGCAGAATGGCGCAGGTCTCCGGACAGCCCCGGAACTCCACGCGCTTCTCCGCCAGCCGGGCCTGGGCCATGGGCAGGAAGGTGGCCGCCACCGCCCGGTCCACCAGCAGGCACTCGGCGGCGTTGCACACCGAGGGGCGGGAGCACTTGGCGTTGTAGAGAATGTCGGCGGCCATCTGCAGGTCGGCCTTCTCGTGGACGTACACGTGGCAAACCCCCACGCCGGTCTGGATGACGGGCACCCGGGCGTTCTCTACCACCGAGCGGATGAGCCCTGCGCCGCCCCGGGGAATGAGCACGTCCAGATATCCGGTCAGGCCCATCATCTCGGCCGCGCTCTCCCGGCTGGTGCTGGCAACCAGGGACACGCAGTCCATGGGCAGGCCGGCCTTTTCCAGGGCGTCCCGCATGATGGCGGTCAGGGCCATATTGGAGTGAAGGGCCTCTTTGCCGCCCCGGAGGATGACGGCGTTGCCCGACTTGAGGCACAGGGCGGCGGCGTCCACCGTCACATTGGGCCGGGCCTCGTAGATGATGCCGATGACCCCCAGGGGTACCCGGCGGCGGCCGATGATGAGCCCGTTGGGCCGCGTCTCCATCTTGGTCACCTGACCGATGGGGTCGGGCAGAGCGGCCACCTGCCGCACCCCCTCCACAATGCCGGCGATCCGCTTTTCATCCAGAGCCAGCCGGTCCTGGAGGGACTGGCGCATGCCGCTCTCCCGGGCGGCGGCCAGGTCCTGGGCGTTGGCGGAGAGAATCTCCTCCTGCCGGTCCAGCAGCCCCCGGGCGATAGCCTCCAGCGCTTCATTTTTCCGGGCGGTGCCCGCCACGGACAGTGCCCGGGCGGCGGTTTTGGCGGCCAGCCCCTGGTATTCCAGAATTGTCATATTGATTCCCCATTCTCCGCTCACGCGGTGAGATTTTAAAATACAGGGAGAGATTACGGCGCCCTTTTCCCGGTGGAAAACCGGGTGCCGATGTCCTCTCCGGCCACAATGCCATACAGCTCCTCCACCCGGGCGCCATTGGTGATGACCATATCTATTCCGGCGGACATGGCGATTTCAGCGGCGTTGAGCTTGGTCTGCATGCCGCCGGTGCCGCGCCAGGTGCCCGCGCCCCCGGCCATGGAGCGCAGCTCAGGGGTCACCGCATTCACATGGTGGATGAGCTGGGCGTTCGGGTTGCCGTGGGGGTCGGCGTCGTAGAGACCGTCAATGTCGCTCAGGAGCACCAGCAGGTCGGCCCCCACCAGCCGGGCCACAATGGCGGAGAGCGTGTCGTTGTCGCCCAGCACCTTGCACTTGCCTGTCTCAATCTCGGCAGAAGAGACAGAGTCATTCTCATTGACCACCGGGATGACCCCCAGCTCCAGCAGGGATTCAAAGGTATTGCGCAGGTGCTCCGCCCGCACGGGGGCGTCCACATCCTCGCCGGTGAGCAGGATTTGCGCGACCATCCGGTTGTACTCCCCGAAGAGCTTGTCGTACAGGTGCATGATGGCGCACTGGCCCACGGCTGCAGCGGCCTGCTTCATCCGCAGTTCCCTGGGCCGCTCCTTCAGGCTCAGCTTGGTGGCGCCCACGCCGATGGCGCCCGAGGACACCAGAACGATCTCGTGGCCCATCCCCTCTAGGTCGGAGAGGGTGCGGGCCAGCAGGTCCATATTGTGCAGATTCAGCCGTCCTGTGTCGTGGGTGAGGGAGGAGGTGCCCACTTTCACCACAATTCGGAGGCGTTGCGTCTGTGTTTCCACATTCATTCTCCTTAATCCATGATTTTACCCGCGGAAAAACGCGGAATTTAGCTGAAACTTAATATGAGGCAGGATAGCTTTACCTGACAGCAAAGCGCAGCGCGGCCCTGTTACTGCCGATATTGTAGCACAACTTTTCACAACTATAAAGCATAAAACGCTGCGATGACGAAACAACATGGAATTGTTCAATAAAAAATGAATTTTTATGGGATTATCGACGTATTTGCTGTTGAAATTCTGCGAGATTCGATGTACAATAACACCGCTGTAAATGGGAGGTGGGCCGGATTTATGCTAAATCTAGTTCTGGTTGAGCCGGAAATTCCGCAGAATACCGGCAACATCGCCCGTACCTGTGCGGCCACATACAGCCGTCTCCATCTGGTCAAACCTCTGGGGTTTGACATCTCAGACCGGGCGGTGAAGCGGGCCGGGCTGGACTACTGGCATATGGTGGACCTGACGGTCTATGAGAACCTGGAGGATTTCTTCGCCCGTACCGGCGCGGAGGATCTGTGGCTCATGACCACCAAGGCCCCCCGCCCCTATACAGAGGCGGAGTTTCGGGATGGATGCTGGCTGTTCTTCGGCAAGGAGACGGCGGGCCTGCCCCAGGCCTTTCGTGAGGCCCACCGGGACCGGTGTATCCGTATCCCCATGCGTCCCGATGCGCGCAGCCTGAATCTGGCAAATTCCGCCGCCATAGTGACCTACGAAGCATTGCGCCAGTTAGAGTTCCCCGGATTGTCCGGGGAAGGAGAGATGAAAGGAGCTTTCGTATGAACTACAACAAGAAGACCGTAAAAGACATCGACGTCGCCGGCAGGAAGGTCCTCCTCCGCTGCGACTTCAACGTGCCTCTGGCCAAGGACGGCAGCGGCACCATCACCGATGACAAGCGCATCCGCGCCGCGCTGCCCACCATCCAGTACCTGCTGGACCAGGGGGCCGCCGTTATCGCCTGCTCCCACCTGGGCAAGCCCGTCGCCACCTTCGACTCCTATGTGAAGAAGCAGGCCGAGAAGGGCAAGGACCCCGCTTCCATCACCGAGGAGGAGTGGAAGAAGTCCCTGGCTAAGCTGTCCCTGGCCCCTGTTGCCAAGCGCCTGAGCGAGCTGCTGGGCAAGGACGTCATCATGGCCAAGGACGTGGTGGGCGAGGACGCCATGGCCAAGGCCGCCGCCCTCCAGCCCGGCCAGATCATGCTGCTGGAGAACACCCGCTTCGAGAAGGGCGAGACCAAGAACGATCCCGAGCTGGCCAAGAAGATGGCCTCCATGGCTGAGGTCTTTGTGTCCGACGCCTTCGGCGCCGTGCACCGCGCTCACGCCTCCACCGCCGGTGTGGCCAACTATCTGCCTGCCGTGTCCGGCTTCCTGATTCAGAAGGAGCTGGAGATCATCGGCGGCGCTCTGGCCAACCCCAAGCGCCCCCTGGTGGCTATTCTGGGCGGCTCCAAGGTGTCCTCCAAGATCGGCGTTATCAACAACCTCCTGGAGATTGCCGACACCGTCATCATCGGCGGCGGCATGGCCTATACCTTCTCCGCCGCCCAGGGCGGCAAGGTGGGCGACAGCCTGCTGGAGGCCGACTGGGAGTCCTACGCCAACGACATGGTGAAGAAGGCTGCCGAGAAGGGCGTTAAGCTGCTCCTGCCTGTGGACACTGTGGTGGCCAACGCCTTTGCGCCCGACGCGGAGAGCAAGGTGGTCAAGACCGGCGAGATCCCCGACGGCTGGCAGGGCCTGGACATCGGTCCTGAGACTGTGAAGCTGTACTGCGACGCCGTGAAGGACGCCGGCACCGTGATTTGGAACGGCCCCATGGGCGTATTTGAATTCCCCGCCTTCGCCAAGGGCACCGAGGCCGTGGCCAAGGCCCTGAGCGAGACCAACGCCATCACCATCATCGGCGGCGGCGACAGCGCGGCTGCCGTGCAGCAGCTGGGTTATGCCGACAAGATGACTCACATCTCCACCGGCGGCGGTGCCTCCCTGGAGTTCATGGAGGGCAAGGAGCTGCCCGGCGTGGCCTGCCTGCTGGACGCCTAAACCTCCGAACCGGGCAGCTCCACCGGGGGCCCCGCGAAAGCCCAGCGAAGCGGGTTTCGTGGGGAAAGGAGCCGCAGCGAAATGAGCGAGCTTTCGCCGTAAGGCGGAAGCGAGGGATATGGAGCTTGCGGCGACGCCGCCCGGCGTCGCCTGCCTGCTGGACGCCTAATTATCCGCAAAGGCGCCGCCGCGCGAGCGCGAGCGAGCCGCGCCAAAGGCGCGTCCAAGCGTTTGCGCAGCAAACCTTGCCGCAGGGCGAATTCATTTCGCCCGAGAAAGTGAAATCAAATGGGGTCCCCAACGGAGACTTACTCCGTTGGGGTGCCTCCCTGGAGTTCATGGAGGGCAAGGAGCTGCCCTTTCGGGGGCCCCGCCGAAGCCCAGCGAAGCGGGTTCGGTGGGGAGAGGAGAAGCAGCGGAGTGATTGAGCTTTCGCCCAAGGGCGGAAGCGAGAGATACAAAGCTTGCTCCGACGAGGCCTGCCTGCTGGACGCCTAAAATCAGGCAATCGTTTGATTTCCGCAGGGCGCAGCCAGTCCGGCGCGCTGCCTGCGTAAAGCGCCACATATATGGAAAGGATTGAACAGTAATGAACCACCGCTACCGGAAGACCATCATTGCCGGAAACTGGAAGATGAATAAGACCCTGACCGAGACCAAGGCCTTTGCCGAGGAGATTAAGCCCATGCTGGGCAAGCCCAAGTGGTGCGAGGTTGTCCTCTGTGTGCCTTATGTGAATATTCCTGCCGCTGTGCGCCTGTTCAAGGACAGCCGCATCGCCATCGGCGCTGAGAACTGCCACTACGAGTCCCACGGCGCTTACACCGGCGAGGTTTCCGCCGAGATGCTCAAGGAGCTGGGTGTGAAGTATGTTATCATCGGCCACTCCGAGCGCCGCCAGTACTACAATGAGACGGATTTCACCGTCAACAAGAAGGTGCACGCCGCCCTGGAGGCCGGCCTGTATCCCATCGTCTGCGTGGGTGAGAGCCTGGAGCAGCGCGAGCTGGGCGTCACCATGGAGCTGATTGCCTACCAGGTGAAGGCCGCCCTGGCCGGCGTGCCCGCCGACAAGATGCGCCACGTTGTCATCGCCTACGAGCCCATCTGGGCCATCGGCACCGGCAAGACCGCTACCGCCGAGCAGGCCGCCGAGGTCTGCGAGAGCATCCGGGTGGTCATCCGCAAGCTGTACGGCGCCCGGGTTGCCCGCGCCGTCACCATTCAGTACGGCGGTTCCATGAACGCCAAGAACGCCGCTGAGCTGCTGGCTCAGCCCGACATCGACGGCGGCCTGATCGGCGGCGCCTCCCTGAAGCCCGCTGACTTTACCACCATTGTCAACGCTGCCAATCAGGAGTAAGAAGAAGCGCTGAGCCGCCGGACGGGGGAGACTGGACCGGAGCGAGGACCAAAGCCCTGACACGCCGCCAGAGAAGGCGGGACAGGGCTGGCACGGGACGGAGGGAAGGCACCCCGGCCGCGAGGCGGGCAAAGCGTGATGGGAAGCGCTGAGCAGCCACAAGGCGCCAAGCGTGACAAGAGGAGGCAGAGCATGACGGGACAGTCCCGCATTCACTCCTCTTATCTTACCTGAAGGAACTGAGGTTATTTATGAGTAAAACACCGACTACTCTGATTATTATGGATGGCTATGGTCTCCGCAGCGAGACCAAGGGCAACGCCATCGCCAACGCCCGCAAGCCTGTACTGGACAAGCTGTTTGCCGAGAACCCGATGAGCAAGCTGTCCGCCTCCGGTCTGGATGTGGGCCTGCCTGAGGGGCAGATGGGCAACTCCGAGGTGGGCCACACCAATATCGGCGCCGGCCGCGTGGTGTTCCAGGACCTGCCCCGCATCTCCAAGTCCATCAAGGACGGCGACTTTTTCCAGAACCCCGAGTACCTGCGGGCCATGGAGAACGCCAAGCAGGAGGGCCATGCCCTCCACGTGATGGGCCTGCTGTCCGACGGCGGCGTCCACAGCCACATCACCCATATTTTTGCGCTGCTGGATATGGCCAAGCAGCAGGGCGTGAAGGACGTCTATGTCCACGCCTTCCTGGACGGCCGTGACGTGCCGCCCTCCTCCGGCAAGAGATACGTGGAGCAGCTGGCCGAGAAGTGCGCCCAGCTGGGCAACGCCCATATCGGCGTTATCTCCGGCCGTTTCTATGCCATGGACCGGGACAAGCGCTGGGAGCGCCTGGTCAAGGCCTATGACGCGCTGGTGCTGGGCGAGGCCCCCTTTGAGGCCGATCCCGTGGCCGCCGTGCAGAAGTCCTATGATGCCGGCGTTACCGATGAGTTCGTGGAGCCTGTTATCTGCTGCAAGGACGCGGTCATCAAGTCCGGCGACAGCGTGGTGTTTATGAACTTCCGCCCCGACCGGGCCCGGGAGATTACCCGCAGCCTGGTTGACCCTGAGTTCGACGGTTTTGAGCGGAAAAAGGGCTTCTTCCCCCTGACCTATGTCTGCACCACCTCTTATGACGCCACCATGCCCAATGTGACGGTGGCCTTCCCCCACCACGAGCTGAAGAATATCTTCGGTGAGTATATCTCCCGCCTGGGTCTGACCCAGCTGCGCATTGCCGAGACTGAGAAATATGCCCACGTGACCTTCTTCTTCAACGGCGGTGTGGAGCAGGTATTCCCCGGCGAGGACCGCTGCCTGATCCCCTCCCCCAAGGTGCCCACCTACGACCTCAAGCCCGATATGAGCGCCCATGAGGTCACCGATGAGGCGGTGAAGCGCATCGAGAGCGGCAACTACGACGTGATCATTCTCAATTTTGCCAACTGCGACATGGTGGGCCACACCGGCGTATATGAGGCAGCCCGCCTGGCCGTTGAGACTGTGGACGAGTGCGTGGGCCGGGTTGTGGAGGCCACCCGCAAGATGGGCGGCGTGGCTCTTATCACCGCTGATCACGGCAACGCCGACCGGATGCTGGACGACGACGGGGTTACCCCCTACACCGCCCACACCACCAGCCCGGTGCCCTTCTGCATCGTGGGCGCCAATGTGAAGCTGCGCGACGGCCGCCTGGCCGACATCGCCCCCACCATGCTGGACCTGATGGGCCTTGAAAAGCCCGCCGAGATGGACGGCAATACCCTGATCGAGGCCTGAGCGCTTTTCAAGGGCCATCCCGCCGTAAGGCGGACCGGCCCTGGGGCCGTCCAAGGGTTTTGCGCGGAGCGGAAAACCTTGACGCTGACCGGATTCACTTCGGGCAGCGGGAAGTGAAAAACGGGGTCCCCGGCCGGCGAAGCCGGTTGGGACGCCTTGAAAAGTCCGCCGAGATGGACGGCAATACCCTGATCGAGGCCTGAAAGGGCTGCACTTTGTATGTTCGGGCGGCCATGCCGCCCTGACAGATAGCGGTCCGGCGGAAAAAGCGCCGGGAGCCGTGTTCCTGAAAATGAAAGGAGTTTTTGAACATGAAGCAGATTATCGAGATCGTTGATGTTCTGGGCCGTGAGATTCTGGACAGCCGCGGCAACCCCACCGTGGAGGTCGAGGTCTACCTGGAGGACGGCACTGTCGGCCGCGCCAGCGTGCCCTCCGGCGCTTCCACCGGTATCTATGAGGCCTGCGAGCTCCGCGACGGCGATAAGAGCCGTTACCAGGGCAAGGGCGTCCTCAACGCCGTGAAGAATGTCAACACCGAGATCGCCGAGTGCCTGGTGGGTATGAACGTCCTGGATCAGGTGGCCATCGATAAGGCCATGATCGCTCTGGACGGCACCCCCAATAAGTCCCGTCTGGGCGCCAACGCCATTCTGGGCGCCTCCCTGGCCTGCGCCAAGGCCGCTGCCGAGAGCCTGGGCACCAGCCTGTACAACTACATTGGCGGCGTCAATGCCAAGGTTCTGCCCGTGCCCATGATGAACATCCTCAACGGCGGCGCTCACGCCACCAACAACGTGGACATTCAGGAGTTTATGATCATGCCCGTGGGCGCCTGCTGCTGGCATGAGGCCCTCCGTATGTGCGCCGAGGTGTTCCACACCCTGAAGAGCGTGCTGAAGGAGAACGGCACCCCCGCCGCCGGCGTGGGCGACGAGGGCGGCTATGCCCCCAACCTGAAGAAGGATGAGGACGCCTTCAAGTGCATCGTGGCCGCCATCGAGAAGGCCGGCTATAAGCCCGGCGAGGACTTCATGATCGCTATGGACGCCGCTGTGTCCGACTGGTACAACAAGGAGGACGGCACCTACACCCTGCCCAAGGCCGGCAAGACCATGACCCGTCAGCAGATGGTCAACATGTGGAAGAAGTTCGCCGACAACTACCCCATCATCTCCATGGAGGACTGCATGGGTGAGGACGACTGGGAAGGCTGGGGCATGCTCACCAAGGCCCTGGGCGATCGCGTCCAGCTGGTGGGCGACGACCTGTTCGTCACCAACTCCGAGCGCGTGCAGAAGGGTCTGGATCTGCACGTGGCCAACTCCGTGCTGATCAAGGTCAACCAGATCGGCACCCTGACCGAGACTCTGGACACCATCCAGAAGGCCAACCGCGCCGGCTACACCGCCGTCGTGTCTCACCGCTCCGGCGAGACCGAGGACGCCACCATTGCCGATATCGTGGTGGGCATGAACGCCGGCCAGATTAAGACCGGCGCTCCCAGCCGTACCGACCGTGTGGCCAAGTACAACCAGCTGCTCCGCATTGAGGAGGAGCTGGGCGACGTGGCTCAGTACCTGGGCAAGGACGCTTTCTTCAACCTGAAGAAGTAAGAAAGAAGCGCTGAGCCGCCGAGAGCAGGGCGGCTGGACCGGAGGGCGAGAAACCGAAGGGACTCAGGCAGACCTGTTTTGCGCCCAAGGCGAAGGAAGCCGACCGTTGCAAACAGGCGAAGCGTGACAAAGCCTGCAAGGGGCCGCTGCCAAATGGCAGCGGCCCCGTTTTTTATATTGCCCGGAAGAGAAGCAGCGCGCTCCTGAGAGCGCGCTGCTTTTCTTTATTCAATCTGGGATTCCCCCAGCCGGCGGTGCACATCCCGGCGGAGCAGGGTGTACAGCACCGAGGCCACCGGCACGCTGACCAGAATGCCCACGAACTGGAACAGTCCGCCGCCCACGGTGACAGCGGCCAACACCCAGATAGCGGGCAGGCCAACGTTGCTGCCCACCACGCGGGGATAGATGACGTTGCCCTCAAACTGCTGAAGACACACAAGGAAGATGAGAAAAATCAGCGTTTTCAGCGGAGAGACCATGACCAGCAGCACGGCGGCCACTGCGCCGCCCAGAAAGGCGCCCACCATGGGGATGAGGGCGGTGGCGCCCACAATGACGCCGATAAGAGGGGCGTAGTCGGCCTGGATAAAGAGCATGCCCAGGGCGGTAAGGCCGCCCAGAATGCAGGCCTCAATGAGCTGACCGCTGACAAAAGCGGTGAAGGTGTTGGCAGTCAGATGGACCACGTCGGTGACCCAGGCCTCCACCTTGGGCGGCGCATAGGCCTTGAGCACCCGGCGGCACTGGGAGAGCAGGGTGGCCTTGCCTGAGAGCATATACACCGAGAAGATGATGGACAGGAAGCCGGTGACCACAATGGAGATGATATTGCTGGTGATGGTCAGCAGCTGGGGCACGGCGGTGGTCAGAGTGTCCATCACGCCGGTGAGAGCGCCCTTAATCAGGTCGCTGAAGTTGGAGAGGTCCAGATTCTCCAGATGGAGGGAGGTGAAGAGCGGGGTCAGCCACTCCTGCTGGTTGAGCCACCGCTGGATGTTGAGCATATAACCGTTGATGCTGCTCAGAAAGAGCTGAATGCTGTCCACCAGCTTGGGAAGCACCAGGGAGAAGAAGGCGATAATAAGCACAAACAGCAGGAGATAAGAGCTGGCCACCGCCAGAGGCCGGGAGAACTTTTTCGCCTTTGTGCCGCCCAGTGCCCGGTCGTAGAGCCGGGAAAAGAGCTGGCAGGGCCGGTTGAGCACAAAGGCGATGGCAAAGCCGATAAACAGGGGCTGGAACAGGCCCAGTACAGTCCAGAACAGACTGCGCACCTCGTTAAACTGGATAATAAAGAGCACTAAAAGAACTGCATAGGTAATAATCAGTAGAATGCTTTTAAACAATTTTTTATCCATTCTATCCGCTCCAGTCGGAAGGATTTTCAAGGGTAAACTCAATATACCATTGACGCGCAGAGCAAGTCAATTAAAGTTTGGTTAAGATTAGGAGAATAAGGAGCAAAGGAAGACCGACAGCTCTGGGCCTCCGCCGGAAAAAAGAAAATTTTCGAAAGGACTTGACTTTTGGCGAATGGATTCTTATAATCATAGTAAACATATAGGAATTATAAGGATTGAGAAATCAACCTTTGAGAGGAGTATATCCATGACCAGATTGATCTATGCCGACCATGCGGCCACCACGGCCCTTTCCGATACGGCCCTGAAGGCCATGACACCCTACTTCCAGCAGCGGTACGGCAACCCCTCCAGTCTCTACCGCTTCGCCCAGGAGGCCAAGAGCGACCTGGAGCAGGCCCGGGCGGAGATCGCCGCCTGCCTGGGGGCCAGACCCGAGGAGATTTACTTCACCTCCGGCGGCACCGAGGCGGACAACTGGGCCCTGAAGGGCGTGGCCGAGCTGCGGCAGAAGAAGGGAAAGCACATCATTACCACCGCCATCGAACACCATGCCGTGCTGCACACCGCCCAGTGGCTGGAGAAGCAGGGCTATGAGGTGACCTATGTCCCGGTGGACAGCCAGGGCCGTGTGGACCCCGCCGCCGTCAAGGCGGCCATCCGGCCGGACACCATCCTCATCTCCGTCATGGCGGCCAACAACGAGATTGGCACCGTGGAGCCCGTCGCCGAGATTGGAACCATCGCCCGGGAGGCGGGAGTGCTCTTCCACACTGACGCCGTCCAGGCTGTGGGACATATCCCGGTCAACGTGGAGGACTGGAAGGTAGACCTGCTGTCCCTCTCCGGCCACAAGATCTACGGCCCCAGAGGCATCGGCGTGCTCTACATGCGCAAGCCCCTCCGGCTGCCGCCCCTCATCCACGGCGGCGGACAGGAGAAGGGCCGCCGGTCGGGCACGGAGAATGTGGCCGCCGCCGTTGGCCTGTCCGCCGCCCTTCGGGAGGCGGTGGACGGCCTGGAGGAGGAGAGCCGCCGCCTGTCCGGGCTGCGGGACAAGCTGCTGGACGGCCTGTCCGCCCTGCCCTACGCCCGGGTCACCGGCCCCCGGGACCACCGGCTCCCCGGCACCGCGTCCCTGGTGTTTGAGGGCGTGGAGGGGGAAGCCCTGCTGCTCCAGCTGGATCGGGCGGGCATCTGCGCCTCCTCCGGCTCCGCCTGCTCTTCCGCATCCCTGGACCCCTCACACGTGCTGCTGGCCATCGGCCTGCCCCACGCCATTGCCCACGGCTCCCTGCGCCTGAGTCTGGGCCGGGAGACCACCGAAGAGGATGTGGAAGCCATCCTTCACGAGGTGCCCAAGGCAGTACAGTACCTGCGTGAGATGTCCCCCGTGTGGGACAAAGAGACCGGCCGCCCCACCTGGGACCTGGACGAGTGAGAAAAGGAGAGAAAAGATATGCTGTATTCCGAGAAGGTTATGGACCATTTTGAGCACCCCCGCAACGTGGGTGAGATTCCCAACGCCGACGGCGTAGGCCAGGTGGGCAACCCCAAGTGCGGCGACATCATGAAGATGTACCTGAAGATTGACAACGACGTGATTACTGACGTGAAGTTCAAGACCTTTGGCTGCGGTTCGGCCATCGCGTCCTCCTCCATGGCCACCGAGATGATCAAGGGCAAGCCGGTGTCTGAGGCCATGAAGCTGACCAACGCGGCGGTGGCTGAGGCCCTGGACGGCCTGCCCGGACACAAGCTCCACTGCTCCGTGCTGGCCGAGGAGGCCATCAAGGCGGCCCTGGCCGACTACTACAAGAAGCAGGGTGTGGACCCGGAGACTGTGGAGGGCTTTGCCTGCAGCGGATGCTGCGGCGGCTGCGGACACGAGCATTAAAAGAACAGGACGGAAGGCCAACGGCCTTCCGTCCTGTTTGTCTTGCTTAAAGAACCACTGGGTCTGCCAGTGGATAAAGAGCTTATAGCTATGGACAAAAAAAGGACTCCCCGATAG